>JAGRIO010000543.1 GCA_020443225.1 Pseudomonadales bacterium | reverse complement strand
GCCTATGAACAGAAAGGCAGTGCCTGGGTCATGGTACAACCACTGAACACCGGATACCGGCTACCTACTGAAGCTGAATGGGCCTGGGCAGCCCGCTATGCTGACGGCCCAACGCCCAGCCGTTTTCCTTGGGGTGACGCTATGCCACCGGTAGACGTCTCTGCCAATTATGCGGATGAGACCGCTGAAAACATGGTGCCGTACACGATCAGTGGTTATAACGATACTTTCCGGGGACCGGCACCGGTGGGCAGCTTCGAACCCAATGCCTTTGGCATCTATGATCTGGCAGGCAATGTGTCCGAATGGATCCATGATGTTTATTCACTGGACCTGCAACGGGATACACTGACCGATCCCATGGGGCCGGAAACTGGCGAATATCATGTCATCAGGGGGTCCAGCTACACCCATGGGCGGTTCAGTGAATTGCGCTGGACCTACCGGGATTACGGCGATAAACCAAGAACCGATGTGGGTTTCAGGCTGGCGAGGTATCTTGAATGAACATGACATTACACTTAAGGCATATCGCAACGGTTACAGGCGGGTTGCTGCTGACCCTGTCGGCAACCCTGTGGGCCGCCTCAGCAACGGAGGCGCCGGCACCTGCCTCCACAGACAACAGTGACAACACCGCAACGCAACAGACTGGCAGCACTGCTGAGCCAGCCCAGGCGCTGCCACCTGATGATAAGCAGACTCAGGCAGTGATCGACATGCTGGAAACCTTTGTACCCAGTGAAGAAATTGATATCGACAAAGCAGTAGATTTCCCAACCAATATCTAGGCTACCGACATTCAGGACAGCATCGTGCGCAGACAATTACCCATCGAATTTATCTATCAACTGTTCTCGCTGATCATCGCGATCATTATTGTGCATGGCGTTTATGTTTCCGCTGTCCGCCCCAATGCTCAACGCGTGCTGGAACAACAGGCAATCGAAATCAACAGCAACCCGAACTATGTGCCAGAGCGCTCCACCTGGGTAGTTATCCGCGATTTCGAACAGGAAGCCTGCTTTATTCTGATGCTCTGGTCCTTTGCCCTGATGGGTTTCAAAGCTAACCAGGCCCGGCAGGAGCGGGCTGTCCTGCGGTTGGACCTGATCCCGGTTGCTCAGGGCACCAGTATTCTGCCGGAGGATACCCGTGAATATTCAAGGCCGGTCCAGGCGCTGTCTGAGGTGCAACAGACCTTCCTGCTGCCGAGGACCTTACTCACTGCCCTGCACCGCTTTCGCTCTACCCGTAATATTCAGGATGTTTCCAACGCAATCCGCGCAATTTGCGAATCTGAATCCGAGCGTCTGGATTCGGAACTGTCGATGATCCGTTACATCGCCTGGGCCATTCCCTCTATCGGCTTTCTGGGTACGGTCCGGGGTATCGGGCAGGCACTGGGACAGGCACACCAGGCCGCTCAGGGGGATATCGCCGGTGTTACTCAGAGTCTTGGGGTAGCGTTTAATTCGACCTTTGTTGCATTGCTGATCAGCATTCTGATCATGTTTCTGTTGCATCAGCTACAGCTGGCACAGGAACGCCTGGTGCTGGATGCCGAAACCTACTGCGACAACCGTCTTGTACGGCATCTTCAGGTCTGAATCAGGGAGCCCGCACAGTGTCTTCAGATACCC
>JAGRIO010000542.1 GCA_020443225.1 Pseudomonadales bacterium | reverse complement strand
TATAGGTGGCAAAACGGGGGCCAGGAATATAGCCCGTTTCGAGATCTTCGAAATTGTAACCCTGTTGCATCAGCATCTCGTCGGGCTTGCGGTTCAGATGGCAGCCCCCGGCCACCCGGTTCCACACTGGATTGATCCGGTTCTGCCAGCTTGCGACCTTCGCATCGGGAGAAGCCCCATGTTCGGCAAAGATCAGACGCCCGCCAGGCTTCAGTAGCCGGCGAATTTCCAGCAGGGCTGCTCCGGCATCCGGAATCGTACACAGCGTCCAGGTCACAACAGCGGAATCAAAAGAATTGTCTGGGAGCGGAATTGCTTCAGCTGTCGTACTGAGGAACTCAATATTGAGCCCGGCCTCTTCTGATACCTGCCGGGCATAGTGCTGCAACTCCAGCGATGGGTCGACACCGGTCACTTTCACAGATTTATCGTAGAACGGCAGGTTCAGACCTGACCCCACGCCAATTTCAAGCACCCGACCTGTCGCCAGCGGAACCAGCTGCTTGCGCAGGCGTGTCATCTCCGGCGCCTTCATAGCAAGGTTCAGCAACTTTGGTAGCAGATATTTGTCGTAGAATCCCAATTCAGCTCTCCCCTCTTATGCCGGCGTCTGGTTCGCCGGCACCACTGATCAACCAGACCGTCGGGTTAAACGGTCAGGGGATACTAGCACTAAGAGCCAGGGATAACAGCTGTGGACCGCCTGAGTTACCGCTGAGCGCGGGTATCGCCGGCAAAAGTTCGCTGCCAGAGCCCGTACCATTGAATGACTTCATTCATAGTTCGGGGACGACAGAACAGATAACCCTGAATGACATCTATGCCCAGTTTATCGAGCATCTGGAAGTCACGGGGATCGGATACCCCTTCTGCCACCAGCCGGAGATTCAGTTCGTCACATACCCGGCGGGTGGACTCGACGATAATTTGCAGGACTTTGTCCTGCCAGATACCGTGACACAGGGCCCGGTCTATCTTGATTTCATTGAAAGGCAGGGACTTCAGCTGATACAGGTTGGTAAAACCGGAGCCATAATCGTCCAGTGACAGATTAAAACCCTGAATTCGCAACCGATTGAAGTTTTTCAGTTGGGTCTCAGTTCGCAGCGGACTGTTCTCTGTTATTTCCACCACCATGTGGTCAGGCGTCAGATCGTATTTTTCCAGTGCTTTCTTAAGATGTTGCGGTAACTTATTGTTATTTAATTCAAACGGAGAGACATTTACCGCCAGGGATGACTTTCCGCCCAGTTGTTCCCGGGCAGCAGAGAAATCCTTACAGACATGCCCCAGCATGGCTGCTGTCACCTGATCCATCATCTCAAACTGCTCTGCAACAGGCAGAAACTTGTCGGGAGTCGTGATACCAGAAGTTGGCAGGTCTAAGCGAATCAGGGATTCCAGACCTACCAGTTCACCGGTGCGGAAATTTACTTTCGGCTGGTAGTAAGGAAGGATGTAATCGTGATCCAGCGCTCTGGTCAGCTCAGAGACCCGCATCAGATTTTCAGGAGCAATCTTTTCTGGTTTGCTGATACCAATACGTTTCACCATAAAGGCGACAACGGTCTTTTCAAACGGCTTGGTCAGTGAACCCAGTAAATGAAGCTCCATACCCCGGACGATTTCCTGAGTAAACTCAATAATCTTCTGCTCCAG
>JAGRIO010000541.1 GCA_020443225.1 Pseudomonadales bacterium | reverse complement strand
CGTGCACCGTCCAGAGCTGCTTTGGCGATATCAACCGGCTTCTGGCTGATATCACTTTCAAAGAATCTCACATCGGCCTCATTGGCCAGTGTTTTTAACTGCTCAATAGCGGCTGGCCGGTAAACGTCCGTACTCACCACCATGACATTTTTCTTGTCACGCTTTTTAAGCCATAAGGCTAGCTTGGCAGCAGTCGTGGTCTTACCGGCACCCTGCAAACCTGCCATCAGGATAACGGCCGGTGGCTGGGTCGTAAGGTTCAGGGCTGACTCACCTTCACCAATGGTGCGTACCAGTTCGTCATTAACGATTTTGACGAATACCTGCCCTGGCGACAGGCTCCTGGTGACTTCCTGGCCAACAGCCTGGTCCCGGACCTGATCGATAAAAGTTTTCACCACCGGCAGCGCAACATCTGCTTCCAGCAGAGCCATGCGCACTTCACGCAATGTATCCTGAATATTTTCGTCAGTCAGTTTGGCTTTGCCGGTAAGGTTACCCAGCGTCGCACTCAGCCGTTCCGTTAAAGATTCAAACACGTGATATATCCTGACTCAGATTCCCGATGAACCTGTTATTATACCTGAATTGTTTTGGGGTTGATCTCCGGATACCGGAAAATGTTGTTACGGAACATCGCATGAACGCAGCTATCTTTGGTGTGCTGGCCTGTCTGCTCTATCTGGGTGGCGCCGGTACTCAGCTTGCGGGGCTCAGAAACAGGATTTCGAGTCAGCATCTGATCGTGCTGGGCGCCGGCATTAATGCCATTATCATGCATGCGCTGTTCAGTTATTCGCGCATCGTGACCAACGAAGGTATCAATATGGGCATCCTGCCCATGGCCTCAGTAATATCTCTGGCGGTCGCGGCCATTGTCGTCGCTGGCAGTATGAAGCGTCAGGTCGACAGTCTCGTCATCGCCATCTTTCCCATCGCAGCCATCACTATTATCGCGACCCTGGTCGCGGACAGCAGCTACACGCCGAGGCATCAGCTGGGGGGTGGTATCGTGTTACATATTATTCTCTCGGTACTGGCTTACGGGCTTCTGTCGGTTGCTGCCCTACAGGCAATCCTGTTGTCATTTGGTGACTACGAGCTCAAAAACCGCAAACGCGGGTTACTGAAACACATCCCGCCACTGCAAACCATGGAATCGCTGCTGTTTGAACTGCTGTGGGCCGGGCTGATTCTGCTGACCCTGTCGATCATCAGCGGGTTCATTTTCATCGGTGATACCTCAAACCCCGGTCTGATTCATCACACATCGATCACCCTGGCAGCCTGGATCGTCTTTTCTATTCTGCTGTGGGGTCGTTATCAGCTGGGCTGGCGGGGTGCGACAGCCTCAAGATGGACCCTCACGGGCTTTGCTCTGTTATTACTAGGCTACTTTGGCAGCAAACTGGTGCTGGAGATCATTCTGGGCCGGGTATAGATAAGTTTTGGCAACCTTGACAGCCCTATTCCAACCCTTTAAAACTGTTCTCCCTTTTTAAGAAGAGGTCCAATTCTTGGACGAGCCATCGACGGGCCTGCTTGCAGGTTCGATTCTTGCGCTGATCGTACTTTCAGCTTACTTCTCAGGTTCAGAAACCGCCATGATGGCGATGAACCGCTACCGACTGAAACACCTGGCTAATGAAGGTAACCGCAG
>JAGRIO010000540.1 GCA_020443225.1 Pseudomonadales bacterium | reverse complement strand
CAGATAGAAGTTTGAGACATCCAGGGCATCCAGGTCTGCTGAAACGGCGTACTGGCGTGCGGCTTCCGGATCAACCTGTTTGTAATCAGTCTCGTTCCAGGCATTGGAGACATTGCTGCTCATCTGTTTGCTACCTTTAATCAGGATAATGGACTGAGGCTACTTGCTGATGCACCTTCTGGCAAGCCCCCGGCCCGGGTAGCACCGGGACCTGCAGGGCTGGGCGGGCAATCAGAGGCCGAAGACTTGACGGGCGTTTTCACCCAGGACCGCATCTTGCCGTGCCTTTGACAGATGGGCGACGGACTGGCGGATCAGCCGGGGCGCCTCAAGGGTCGAATCAACATGGGGGTAGTCAGAGCCCCACAGGATGTTCTCTTCACCGACCAGTTCCAGCATTGCCCCGATGGTGCGCTCTTCGGGCTCAGCGACGAAATAGCAATTGCGCTGAATATATTCGCTGGGTTTCAGTTGCAGTGGTTTTTCTGTCAGCTGACCAAAGAACTGGTGCTTCTCGTCCAGCCGATCCATCAGATAGGCGGCGTAACCACAGCCGGCCTCAACCGAGACAATTCTGAGAGCAGGGAAGCGGTCGAACAGACCATCAACCACCATGGAGCTCAGCGCCGGAATCATCTGCCCGGTTGCGCCCAGCCCAAAGCTGAACACCGGGCCCGGTGCGGTTTCCTGCCAGGCCTGAAACGGCATGCCGGTACCACCAAAGCGTACGATCACATGCAGGCAACCGGGAATGCCGGCTTCCTCGCAGATGGCCCAGATACGGTCGAAATGGCTCTGGCCAGGCCTGTAACCTCCGGCGATTTCCGGCGGTACGAACACCCCTTTGAACCCCTTCTGCAGGCAGGTTTGCAGCTCTTCAACTGCGCTGTCTGCGTCATGCCAGTTCAGAATGGCGACGGGAACAACCCGGTCTCTGGCCGCTTCATAGAATTCTGCCTGCCAGCGGTTGTAAGCCCGACAATAGGCACTGCAGAGCGCCATATCAGCGGTGGGGAAGGGCAGTATGCCAATGGTCGGGAACAGGATGCCCTTGTCAACCTGCCAGTCGTCCAGCAACCTGATTCTGGCAGCCGGGTCATAGCTTGCGGGCTCACAACCGTCAGCGTATTTCAGGTGCCCGGCAAACAGTTCATGACGCGGAATGTGGGCGCCGCCGAGACCGGCGAGCCGTCCTTCCAGCACCGGTTGCTCGCCGATGATCAGCACTTCCTGGTCATTCCTGGTCTCAATCCGGATAGCCCTGTCGCGATACCCGGGTTCCAGATAGGTTTCCCACAGATCTGCAGGCTCCATGATGTGAGAGTCACAGTCGATAATCATAATGGTCCCGTTGTTTGTTCATGTTTTCCGCCGACAGCCGATAAAACCGTAGTTCAGGAGAAAATACAATCGGTCAGTGAGTGAAGCCTGATGTCCTGCAGGAACGCACTCAACGTGCGAAATCTGAACCTTGTACTATAAAGAAAGGGCTATGGACGATTCCCGGCTGAACGCCGGACCTGGAAAACCTTATGAAAATGAATGTCAAAATCGGAGGCATCATGCTGGTCATGATGCTGCTTCTGCTGGCCTCTGGTGTGGCTGGTCTGGTCAGCACCGGGAATCTGACCACATCACTGAAATTCATCGCGAAAGATGCCTGGAATGCC
>JAGRIO010000539.1 GCA_020443225.1 Pseudomonadales bacterium | reverse complement strand
GAAGGGGTACGCGGTTTAACCTATGGCAAGCCAGTGGCAACCATGCGCCGTTATCTGGAGCAAATGGATCAGTCTCTGTATCTGGCGCAGAAGCCCGAACTGCCACCCCAGCGGGTCATTGCGGCGCTGGGACCCAGGATGCTGGAGCTGGCCCGGGATCAATGTGCCGGCGCCCACCCCTACTTTGTAACGCCGGATCATACCCGCATGGCGCGGGATATACTGGGTGCTGAACCGATGCTGTGCGTGGAGCAGAAGGTGATTCTGGAAACCGATCCGGTGCTTGCCCGTAAGGTCGCGCGGCAATCAGCTGAACGCTATCTGGCATTGCCCAACTACCGTAATAACTGGTTGCGCATGGGCTTCAACGAGAGCGATCTGGAAAACGGCGGCTCAGACCAGTTCATCGATAAAACCATCATCTGGGGTGATGTGGGTAAGATCCAGGCCGGTATTGATGCGCATTTTGATGCCGGTGCCAGCCACGTATGCATTCAGCCCATCAGCTCTGCTGGCAACTTCGCAGAGCCAGACATGAATCTGCTGGAACAACTGGCCGGAAGGTACTGATCCGGCCAGCTGCATTATCCTGCTGTCACAGGTAGTGGCACTGCTTTTTACCAGGCTTCCTCAGTACACGCGATGTGTTCCCGCATCGTGCCTGCAGGTAAAACGATGTGCCGCTGTACCCTCCATGAGCACCTCAATATCTGCCGGACTCTGGCTGTTCCTGTGAAGCAGTAAAGCACGGTCAAAAAGGTTCAGATCAAGAGGGTTTGGCAGGCGAACGTCACGGCGCGTCGGTATTACAGATTCACGGTTCAACACCTTGCGATCTATCTGCGCGATAAAGACCATGATGCAGCCGGTATTGCGAGCGAAAGTCCGTAACTTTTCCACCTGTATCTGCAGAGAAGGTTTGGTCCGTACTTCGTCGAGAATCTGCAGATAGTCGATCAGAATAAGATCGCCTTGGCGGATCGTGTTGTTAACCTTGGCGATGATGTAATCCGCACAAATCGCGTCATCGCAGTCGATGATGCAGTTTGCGGGCAGGGTCTTGTCAGGTAAGTTTGCCAGAATGCGGTGTTGCAACCCCTGAACGGTCTCCGCCAGCGAAAATATCCAGACCTGTTGATCCGCTTCCTGCAGAACGCTCGCTGCGAGGCTGCAGGCAAACAAGGTCTTGCCCATTTGTGGTCGGGCACCGAGTAGTATGAGCTCGCCGGGCTGCAGGCAATGTTGCACATCTGCCAGAGATGATGGCGTGGTATCGCTGACCCGTGAGATCAGCAGTGACCAGGCACTGTAACCTTCCTGACGGGCGATGATATCCAGCGCTTCGGTATGGGTAATACCCTGCTGTTGGCGGAGTGTTTTGGCGCGGCTGCGCAGTTCGTGAACAGGTGCTGATAACTTCATGATTAACCTCCAGTCTGTCTGGCAACATTCCCTTCTTCTGCTGCGATAACTGAACAGTTAACGGTGTGCGGCTGCCATTCGGCTCGCCATGGGGGGTACATCAGTTCTGCACGTTGGTGCTTCCCGATAGAAGGGCGGAGGTATGAACCAGACCAGGGGCCATCTTAAGATGACCCGGGGCTTGTTTCAATATACCGACAAGAAACCGAGAGCAATGGGTCGCGCATATCAGGCAGCTGACTGTTGCA
>JAGRIO010000538.1 GCA_020443225.1 Pseudomonadales bacterium | reverse complement strand
CCTGCAACCAGAACGTCCGGACCTGACGGCTGCCTTTCTCGAGTTTCTGCAAACTGGTCTGCGTGAGGCCGAGGGCCTGTACATTCTGGGAGACTTTTTTGAAGTCTGGCTGGGCGATGATCATGTTTCCGACTTCAATAGCCAGATTATTGCCGCATTGGCGGACCTGAACCTGCCACTGTATCTGATGCATGGGAATCGCGACTTCCTGCTGGGACAGGCCTTCTGCGAGCAAACTGGTGCGACGCTGCTGCAAGACCCCGCGACCATCGACCTCTATGGTCGCCCGGCACTGCTTATGCATGGCGATTCACTCTGCACCCTCGACACTGAATACATGCAGGTTCGCAGCATGTTGCGTAATCCGGACTTTCAGGCGCAACTACTGGCCAGGCCGATTACCGAGCGCGCTGCGCTTGCTGCCGGGGCCCGCGCAGAGAGTAAAGCCCATACCAGCAATACGGACATGATGATCATGGATGTGACGCCGGCTGAAGTGGTGAATGCGATGGAGGCCGCTGGCGTAGACTTGCTGATCCATGGCCATACTCACCGGCCGGACCGGCATCAGGTTGAGCTGCCAGCGGGTACTGGCGAGAGAATCGTACTCGGTGACTGGGATCAGAACGGCTGGGCTCTGGAGGCAACAGCGGCAGGATTAACGCTGAAGAGCTTCCCTGTCAGGCCCTGATTATATCCCGGGCATCGCGGTTCATCTGCCAGACTATTGCAGGGCTATTATCCAGACCTGACTTTCAGGCCGCGAGCGCTGGCACACCACTGTGGAATCTGAAGTCCTCATCTGCACTCAGAATCAGCCGTTCATCCTCTGCCAGAAAAAACGCTATACGATCGCTGATATCTTCTGTCGAATACTGGCGGGCAAAATCCAGATACACCATAAAATGGCGGGCTTCGGACTTCAGCAGGGACGTATAAAACTCTGACAGTTCCCGGTCCAGATGTGGAATCAGTGCCTCAAACCGCTCACAGCTGCGGGCCTCAACAATGGCACTGACGATGAGAATATCAATGAGTCTGGCCGGCTCATGGGTCCGTACTCCTTTACGAAGTTCACCGGCATAGCGCGCCGAAGCGATCTGCTGGTACTCGATCTCCCGCTTTCGCATAATGCCCAGCACCTGCTCGAAATGCCGCAATTCCTCTCGTGCCAGCTTGGAAAGCTTAAGCAACATCGCTGGCTTTTCGACGTAACGGTACATGAGATTCAGTGCCGTTGAGGCCGCCTTTTTCTCGCAATTCGCGTGGTCAATCAACAGCGTTGGTAAGTCATCGATTGCTGCCTGAACCCAGCTTTCCGGGGTCTTGCAGCGCAAAAATTCGTCTATATTGGTCATGTCGGTAACTTAACTTTAAAACGCCTTTCGGGTAGAATGGCCCACCTTTTGAGTGGCCGGCATTCGATTCTCATGCACTGAAAATCAGTGTACTGATTTCCAGGCCGCATGCCTGCCAGACCCCTGCCCTAATTATCGAAATAAGAGGATGAAGTTGTGCTTGAAGCCTATCGACAACACGTCGCCGAACGTTCGGAACAAGGAATTGACCCCAAGCCTCTCACGGCCGCACAGGTTAACGATTTGGTTGAACTTTTAAAAGAACCGCCAGCCGGTGAAGAGAATTTTATTCTCGACCTGATCACCAACCGTGTCCCTGCCGGT
>JAGRIO010000052.1 GCA_020443225.1 Pseudomonadales bacterium | reverse complement strand
CAGGTTCATCGTCGCCCTGCCCCACCACGGCAGCCCATCAAAGCGCACTCCGAATGCAGATGTTAAAACCACCAGCATCCCCATAACAGCGAACCAGGGCGTAAAGAAGAAGATGCCGCGAAATTTTACAATCATGACTGCCAGGTCATGCAGGAAGCCACTGACAGCAAATGTCATCACAACAGCGACAGCAGAAGGCAGCCAACGGCTCAATGGCTGATGAACATACCGGCCAAGACAGTAACCCCAGACAGGGTTCCAGTATTGCCAGAATCGCCTGAAGCCGGGCGCGCCCAGAGAGCGGCTAAGCATATTTGTCAGTGACCCCGCCGCACCCAGCGGAACGCCATTGCGTTTGCGAACGTACCTCGCCAGCGTCATCGGTTTCCGGCTGGAAGAATCGGCAGCAGACACACATGACTCCTGATTACAGCTGGGATCAGCCTGGCTCTTTTTATCAACCCGGGGAACTACCGCAGAGTCGCCCGGAACCAGGTGATCAGATTCAGGCTTTCCGGACGAAGGCTGACTTGAGCTTCATACCGCCGATACCATCAACTTTACAGTCGATATCGTGGTCACCTTCCACCAGCCGGATATTCTTTACCCGCGTGCCGATTTTCAGCGTCGAAGACGAGCCTTTGACTTTAAGGTCCTTGATGAGAACCACCGTATCACCATCACTCAACGGCGTCCCGTTGGCATCCCTGACGTTCAGCCCCTCTTCAGCACCACTTGCCTCATCGGGCGACCATTCCTTGCCGCATTCAGGACATACCAGCAAGGGTCCGTCCTCATAGGTATAAGCAGACTGGCAAGCCGGGCAGGGGGGAAGGTTACTCATCGCTGGGTCCTGATACAAAAACAGGCCGCATCTTAGCAGGATTCGGGTTGCAGTGCCTGCCCGGACCTGACAGACAGCGTCAGTTCAGCCATCCACGGCCTCGGCAGGAAACGGCGTACCACAATTGCATGATGGCCGCGCAGACTACCAGCGTTGGCATCACTGCTGCAGAAGCACCCATCACCGCCAGCACATCACTCATGACATACATCTGAAACTGCTGAACTCCGATACCAGCCAGAGATACAGCAAACAGGACTATGGCCAGACGGCGACGCAACAGTAATAACACTGCCCCCAGTAGCCCACCAAACACAGCCACTGAAAAAGCCAGGTCCGCCCAGAAGGGAATTGCTTCGTACAGCGCACGCTGAGCTTCAGGCAAGGCCGCCATATCTTCTTCGGTCATCAGCATCTGCATAAGAAAAGCGCTCACGCCGAGAAGGTTCCAGACAACAGCGACCAGGCCAACAACCTTAATCTGTCGCTGCTGTGACTCAACCGCTGGCACATCATCTGTGATTTGTCGCTCTGTCATATCCGGCTCCTTTGTCATGATCGCCTTCATGGTTGTGCAGGCTTCCGTCAATGGGTCACCTGTATCGCCCCAAGATTCGCTGAAGCAGACAAGAATTGCAAACACATCAGCCAGGCAACGGCGAGCTGTCACCCAAGACAAGAGAGCTGGTTTAAAAGAGAGTCAGTGTCAGGCAAATCGATGCCCGCAATCCGATGCCTGACAAATCGATGTCGGGCATCAGCTTGCAGGCAGGGTCAACCACAACTGAGGGGTCAGCGCGCCCCGCCCTGATACAGAATCATTCCAATGAACGGCAGAACAGGCCTACTTAACCGCAATCCAGACTTCGTAACCACCTTCGCCCGACATCGGATCAAACTCCGGACCATAGTACTCAAGGTCTGCACCTTCAGTCTTTTCGACACCGGACTGAGGCAGCCCGTCATTGAAGATAGCCGCCCAAAAATCCTGCATCTCGGAAATATGACCTTCGTGGCGGAACTTTGCATAGCGTTGAGCCGGCACAGTCAAACGATCGTTAGTAGCACCAATACCTTCAAAGTCAGGTACTGAAAGACCGCAGAAGTAATCTAAATTTCCTTCTGTATCACCATTGTGGCAAACCCCAAAGGCAGAGGCATTCGCCGGCACCTGAAGATCAAGCTCATTAAAGCTCGCCCACTGATCAGGTATCCGGGCACTGGTTTCAGCGTTGTATCGTTTGGAAAGTCCAACCAACCGAATGGCGGGATGGTCTTCTATCACAGGTGGTTGTAACTTAAGTTTGATGTCACTTTTCATTAGTCTGGCCTCCAGGTTAGCTGCCGGGGCGGTACCCCGTTGTCGGTAACCCTGCGGCGTCATGCCTGTTTCTGCAACGAACGCTCGTGTAAATGCCTCCTGCGAACCATAACCCGCGTCCAGGGCTATCTCTATTATCCGCTGGTCAGTTTCCACAAGCGATGCCGCCGCTGTAACCAGTCGTCGGCGCCGGACATAGCGCATAAATGAGATTCCAAAGGTCAGGGAAAACGCCCGTGCCAGATGATAAGGGCTCACCTTCAGTTCCTGCGCTACTGCCTCAAGCGTAAGCACTTCCCGAAGCCGGCTCTCAATCAGCCACAAGGCTTTGTTCGCGATTTTCATCACCACTCCTTACAGGGTCCGGCGAAAGAATGACAGCAGTGAGAATGGCAGTTTTGATCAGGATTGATCTGAGCACAATTATTTTTCTTGCTATTGATTTGACAACTTCTGACAGGGGCGGCACTAATGACAAAGATCAGCGAGCAGGCATCACAAAATCCATGAGTTGCAGCGCTTCTGTCTCATCAACGGCAAGCCAGCGCAGGGCGGCTTCCATATCAGTGAATATTCTGACAGCCTGACGGTTATTTTCCGCAAACATCTGATAGGACCTGGCCATGCCATAAAGCAATGGTGAATCTGACACCAGAATGGCCAACAAGCTTTCTGAGCGGTTATTTTCCGCTGCCGCGCAGGAAGTCGTCCCTGTCACAGTAAGCTTATCAAGACTAACCAGTTCACTACAGTCAGACAGCTCCTTAAAATCCGTCATGCCTTCTGTTTCACTGTTCAGTGCAAGCACCTGTTCCATCAGGGCATTGTCGTCCAGCTCTCCTGTCGCTTTTGACCAGACAAAGTGACAAGATTTCAGGTATCGCCGCTCAAAGCCCATAATGAATCATCCTCAGTCAGAGATCAGCAGCCATCCGGAATCTTCGCAAACGAAGCAGACCTTACAATCGTTGTACGTAAGCGGCAATTTTTCTCGCTTCGTCATAGCTCATTCCCGCAAACACCGGCATCGCAGAATTCTCACCAGCGCCCGACTGCACCTTATGGGCAATCTGAAAGATCGACAGGTCAGTACCTTTATTGGCAGGAACACCCTTCAGGAAGTTACCCTGACCACCGGGCTTATGGCAACTGGCACAGTGATAATTAAACAGCTGTTCACCGGTGACCAGGTCAGGATGATCATGCATATCCTGCCCGCAGCCAGCCAACAACAGCATAGCTGACAGCAGCAGTATGACATTACGGCGCAGGACGCGCCTGATATCCGGTTTAACAGACACGCGTGACAATCTCCGGTTTCCTCCGGCACCCCAGGCGCCATCAACTACCCTGTTTCCAATCCAACCCATGACAACACAACGAATAATCCCTGCTACCCGAAAAGTATAGCCTCTGATCACCAGTCGTGCTGACGACGAAAAACTCACTTGAGGTGCTGTTGCAGACAAACTTTCAGCAATTGAACTATTTCAGCTTCGCCTTGCAGAAGGCGCTCGCTCGCCCAGCTTATTCAGGAAAGCCGTCGAATTGCGGCAGTTCATCTGTAATCTCAAACCAGGGTGCTTTGCTGCCAACAAAGATGTGGGCACCAGGACGTATAGAGGGACTATCAGTCAGCGTTCCGAGAGCCACATGCACATACTCACCATCCCGAACCACCGAGAACAGCAATGAACCACATTTACCGCAGTGGGTGTTGTTATTGTCGGTGTCACCATTAATCAGCAGGTATTGCTGTCCACTGGTGACTGAAAGTTTATTCCGCGCTATGCCTGCAAACGGCTTGAAGGCCGCGCCCGTTGTCCGGCGGCAACCCTGGCAATGGCAGTTCATGGCATAACCAAACTCATCAGCAACTTCATAGTTCACAGACAGACAATAACAGGCGCCTTTTAACACAACCAAATCTCCTGATGTTCAGGCCCCATGACAGTCAGTGTCGGATACAGGGCAGAAATTACAATATACCCTGACTCAGCCCGCCATCATGATGATGTATTTGAACGGATTCCGGAACGGAACTGACATTCGCCCGCCGTCAACAATTCAGACAGCCACATCAAAGAATAATCCCACAACCGCCGTCAGTGCCATTGCCAGAGCACCCCAGAAGGTCACTCGTATTGCGGCACGCAGTACAGGGGCACCACCTGCCCTTGCTGATATGCTGCCAAGGACCGCCAGAAACAACAAGGAAGACCCGGCAACCCAGGCAATCAGGTCAGCAGGACCAGCAAGCCACGCCACTAACAGTGGCAACAGGGCGCCGGTCACAAAAGTTGCCGCAGACGACAAAGCCGCCTGAACGGGACGTGCCCGCCCTCCTTCAGTAATGCCGATTTCATCCCGCGCGTGGGCCCCGAGTGCATCATGCGCCATCAACTGTTGGGCGACTTCCGTGGCGAGACTTTCGCTGAGGCCTCGTTCCGTGTAGATATCCCGCAGTTCCCTCAGTTCAGCGTCAAAGTCCTCTTGCAATGAACGTTGCTCAATAGCCAGGTCAGCATTCTCGGTGTCTGACTGTGAACTGACAGACACATATTCACCCGCCGCCATCGACATAGCACCAGCTACCAGACCGGCCAGCCCTGCAAGAAGAATCGCCGACTGGTCAGTATCGGCGGCGGCCACACCAATAATCAGACTACTGGTTGAAACGATTCCGTCATTCGCGCCAAGTACTGCCGCCCGCAGCCAGCCTGTACGGTCAGACCGGTGGATCTCATGATGGGTCAAGGGTCATGTCTCCTGATTTTTCGGATGCTTATGCTGGCAGACTGAATCCGTTCAGAACACCCAGAATCCGGAAATAAAATGCTGGTATTCAATGCCCATTAAGGACCCGCTGATAGTCAAACCTTTCCTCACGAACCTTACCGTCATTCTCAATCGCAACAGTTATCCGAATGTCATTGTCGCTGACTCGCTCGACCGTCAGGCCATCGAACCAGACCTTGCCGGGCTCAACTTGCACGAGATTGAATGCCACAAACTCATCCTTTTCTTCCCAACCTTTCAGGTCAGAATGAAAATGTCGTAGCCTGAATACCAGCGATCCGGCTTCTTCTGAAATGGTTTCCAGCTCATAAAGCTGCACTTCACCGTTCACTACGAGTTTAAACGCGCCCATCATGCTGCCACCCAGTGGGGCGGACCAGACTTCTTCAGTGACGCCGCCAAAGGCTTCACCACGCCAATGACCCTGAAGCCAGGCAACTGCGCTCAGATCTGCCGCGGGTGCTTTCTCTCCTTCTTTAGCAAACTTCAGATCAGGCATCGCAGTTTCTGACAGCAATGAATAGTTCAACATCATAAGCAATACTAACAAGGACACACGCATCACAATTCTCCGAATTCAACACCCTGACAGACCTGCAGATATTCATCGCCATCAATAACACTACCCTATAACACTAATCGGCTTCTCGCCGGAAGAACAATGTTGGCTTGTCCTCGATAATCCGTTCCTCCAGCAGCCTGAACCCCAGACGTTTACAAACACTGACAGAAGCCGTGTTATCTGTATCAACGGCTGCCAGCAAATCGCTGAACATCAGTTTCTCAAAAGCATAATCAACGACGCGCTGAGCCGCTTCGGTCGCGTAACCCTGTCCTGTAAAAGCTTCATGGATCGCATACAGTAACTGAGGTTGTTGTTCATCAAAGAACCGCCATAAACCGGCATAGCCAAAGTACTCACCAGTATCCTTAGTCATGAGTTTCCACAAACCCCAACCCAGATCCGCGAAGCACTTTTCCATTTCCACCAGGATCTGACGGGAAACTTCATTCTTTATCGTTTCGTTATCCCACAGATAGCGTCTGACGAAAGCCGACGTATTGGTCTCATGAAACAGCTCAACGTCTGCCAGTGTGAAAGGCTCCAGCACTATGCGTGCGGTTTCCATTCGCATGTCTCGTTCCTCTTAAACCGCCACTCAGTTGATACCAGTATCGGGTTTGCGTATAGCAGTCTGCAGCCTTGATCTGTCAACTCTTTTCTCGCTCAGGGCGCCACGAAAAACCGCCATGCCAACCCCGAAAGAAACAACCAGACCAGCACCACAGCTACGGCCGCAGGGTAACTGACCGGTCGGCTGGCCGCCTGTTCCGCCTTTGCATGGGCAGCCACCATGATCTCATCGGGTGTCAGCCACAGGACCAGCGCAATACCCGCAGGAACTAAAATCAGATCATCAAGCAGACCCAGCACCGGAATAAAATCCGGAATCAGGTCTATCGGGCTAAAGGCATAAGCCGCCACAACAAAGGCCAGCAACCGAACGGCAAACGGCATCTCTGGGTGACGGGCGGCGAAATACACCGCCAGCGCCTGGATTTTCAGTGAACGGATTTTCTGACGCAGAGATGGCTGTTGTGACATCACACTTTCGTTTCACAGCTGGCATTCATCAGGTAACAGCGCCCTTGTCTGTATCAGACAGAGAACAACGGGGCGTTAATCTCAGTCTTCTTCGGTATGGGACCGACAGATATTCGCCGTTAATCACCCACGAATTGCGGATTCAATTTCCCCGATATCGATTTTGGTCATCGTCATCATCGCTTCAAACACTCTCGCCGCGACCTTCGGGTCTGGGTGCGCCATCCCCTCGGTCAGTGCCATTGGTGTGATCTGCCATGAGACTCCCCACTTGTCTTTGCACCAACCGCACGCACTTTCCTGACCACCATTGCCCACGATTGCCTGCCAGTAAAGATCGGTCTCTGCCTGATCTTCCGTTGCAACCTGAAATGAGAATGCTTCTGTCTGAGAAAAAGCAGGCCCGCCATTTAAGCCCAGGCAGGGAATACCCAGCACCGTAAACTCTACGGTTAAGACATCACCCTTCTGTCCGGAGGGGAAATCACCCGGTGCATGGCGAACTGCACTAACCGACGAGTTGGGAAAGGTTTCGGCATAGAAGCGCGCTGCCTCCTCTGCATCTCCGTTGTACCAGAGACAGATCGTATTTTTCGCGAGAATACTCATCAACCGGATTCCTTCAGTTTATTTCCACGACGTTAACCCGCCAGCCCCCGGAACCGCGCCCTGGCATTAACATTAGCTTCGGCCCCTGAACTTTATCACCAACACATACCTTCCGCTGTGACACGAAGTTCTCATCGGCCAGACCAGAGTACCGCAAGCATGCATCAATCACCTGCACCCGTCAAAGATGCGCGCACCAGTCAGGTCCGCTAACACCGTCAGTTTCGAAGGAGACTGTTGCCATTACATCGGCACTTTGAAGCTATGACGCTACGCAGCTATGAAGCTTAGGCGTTTGCTGGTTCATTAAAAAGCACCCTGTTAGAAAACGGGTCCGTTACCATGAACCCTCTGTCACCCCAGGGCGCCACTTCAATTACCGGCTTACAATATTTATAGCGACGTGATGATACTTCCCGATAAAGAGAGTCCAGGTCTGCCACGTTGACGAAAACCTTACTGCCCGGCGTGCAATCACCCGAGTGCTCGCTAAGATGAAAAACCAGGTTGTCTTTTTAAACCTGCATATAAATGGGGAAACCGGGCTCAAAGCAATGTTCCCAATCCAGCTTCATGCCCAGAAATTCCAGGTAGAACGCTTTTGCTTTATCGACATCAAAGATACGTATAACCGGTATTGTCTGAAATTCCATAACGGGTTCCTGACTGAGCCTATGACCAGCACTATTCACAAAACCGTGTCAGATTTCCAGGGCAGGCGACAGGCCACAGCGTTACGGCAAAGAAATATTTTGATACAGCTGTCGCCAGGCACCATGCAAATGCCGGAAGTCTTACCGTAACTGACACTTACCATACAATCCAGACTCCAGCGACAAAATGGGCACCATCGGCAGTAAGAATATGCCTGCCACTGACAAAGTCAGCCAGAATCATTCTGAATTAAAAAGTCGATTTTCCCGCATGATTCAACGGTTACCATCGTGCATTTCATCAAATATAAAATGGGCGAACCTCCACGGAGGCTCGACAGGCAAGGGCTGCCTTACGGCCCCAGGCTTCAGCGACATCAGCATCCGCGGCTTCAATCACCCACAGACCGTCAATGTACTCGTTAGTCGCGAGGTAGGTTCCAGTGGCCGGCGTGATGGTGCCGTCATCCCCACACCGGATTGATCTGGCTGTTGCCGGCGGCATCAGCCCCCCTACATATATTCTTATCCCGGCATCGATCATTTCCTGGTTGAGTACATCTATCGCCTGAGACATCGCAGCATCTACCGAGCGCGCCGGATCAAAACCTTGTGAACGAAAAATAGTAATCAGATACTGTGGCATGAATGTCTCCTGTGACGTTTGATTCCGCCAATATTCATAATAAGCCCAAAGCCGACCACAAAAACAGGCACTGACATCGGCGGTGTGTTTCCTTTGGCCAGAACTCATTCATCCCCCGGGAAATCTGAAATCAGGACCACAATGGATTTCCGGCCCAAAGAGCAGGTTGGGCATATCTGTTCGAAGAAACGAAACTCAGATCAGCACTAATAATGCCTTGCATTAGTTCAGGATGATCACGTAATCTCGATCAACGCGTTATTCACTTTAGAGAGTGGTTAGTTTTTACTGACGAGTGTCCCGGAAGCCAGCTCTTCCCATTCAATCACAGATCTGGAGCAATAAAATGAGTTTCAAACATCCATCCGGTGAGCAATTTGAGGGAAAAATCGGTCGCACTGTTTACGAATCAGAGCCCTGGTGGCCGACGCCCAAACTGCCCCAGGGAAAGCCCAATGTCGTGCTTGTGGTTCTCGATGACACCGGGTACTCACACTTCGGTTGCTACGGCTCAACCATCGAAACTCCGAACATCGACCGGCTTGCACAGGGTGGTCTGCGATACACTAATTTTCACACCACAGCACTCTGCTCACCTACCCGCGCCTGTCTGCTTACCGGGCGCAACCATCATGCGGTAGGAATGCGCGGCGTTTCCAATATGGATACCGGCTTTCCCAACATGCGGGGCTATTTGCCACCCTCAGCCGCCACGCTGGCTGATGTACTGCGAGATGCTGGTTACGGTACCTATGCTGCAGGCAAGTGGCATCTGACACCGATGTCGGAATGCACGGCCGCAGGCCCCTTTCACAACTGGCCTCTGCGGCGCGGTTTTGACCGCTTCTACGGCTTTATGCAGGGCGAAACAGATCAGTTTTATCCTGAACTCACTTCCGACAATCAACACATCGAGGCGCCAGCACTACCGGAAGACGGTTATCACGTCTCTGAAGATGTGGTCGACAAGTCGATTGGCTTCATTCGTGACCAGGTATCGCTCGTACCAGAACGACCATTTTTCGCCTATGTTGCCTTTGGTGCCACTCACTCTCCTCACCAGGCTCCTGAGGCTTATCTCGCGAAGTACCGGGGTCGCTTCGACGAGGGCTGGGATGTAATGCGTAAGCGCTGGTTTGACGAGCAAAAGCGACTTGGAATTATCCCGGAAAATACCGCGCTTGCACCGCTGAATCCTGGTGTAAAACCCTGGTCTGAACTGAGCGACAACGAGAAGAAATTTGCTAATCGCCTGCAGGAGGCGTTCGCCGCGCAACTCGATCACACAGACGCGCAGATCGGTCGGCTGATGACCTTTCTTGAAGAAATTGATCAGTTTGACAATACACTGTTCATTGTCATGTCTGACAATGGCGCGAGCCAGGAAGGTGGCCCAACCGGTGTATTCGATGAGATGAAGTGGTTCAACGGTATGATGGAGGATGTCGATGCTGCGGTAGCGCGCCTGGACGACATAGGCGGCCCTGAAAGCCATTCAAACATCCCCTGGGGCTGGTCTCAGGTCGGCAACACGCCACTCAAGTGGTATAAGCAGAACACCCACGGTGGCGGCGTTCGGGACCCGCTTGTCATTCACTGGCCCAATGGCATCAGCGCGAAAGGCAGCATCCGCAGCAACTTCTGTCATGTGATCGACATAATGCCGACGATACTGGAACTGACGGGTACCGAAGCACCTGAAAAGTTCAACGGTGTCGAACAGATGCCCGTGCACGGTGCCTCTCTCGCGGGCAGCCTTCATGATGAAACCGGCAGTCCAACCAGATCAGTACAGTTTTTCGAGATGCTGGGGCATCGCGGTATCTGGCAGGACGGTTGGAAGGCAGTTACACGACATGTCACTGGTACTTCCTGGGACACCGATGACAAGTGGGAGCTTTATCACCTCGACGAAGACTTTTCTGAGACCAACGACCTGGCACAGGTATACCCCGAAAGGCTGGAGGCAATGGTTGCACTCTGGTGGGAGGAAGCGGAGAAACATGGCGCCCTGCCTCTGGACGATCGACCTGCCGCCCAGACTTTCCGTGCTGCTCAACGTCCCGGCCTGCCAACATCACGTGACCGGTATGTGTACTACCCACCAGTCTCGCACATCGTCTCGGACGCCTGCCCTTCGACGGCACGTGGCTGGACAACCGATGTGGTGCTGGTACATCCTGGACAGGGCGCAGACGGCGCACTGGTAAACCGGGGGACCATCAATTCTGGCTTCGTGCTGTACATCCGGAATAACCGGTTGCATTTCGACTACAACTGCTTCCACGAACACACGAAAATCGCTGCAACAGACGAACTTCCCCCAGGGGAACTCCTGATACGGCTTGAGGTCGAGCGTCTTCCGGAACGACGTGCGGCTGCAAAGATCCTGGTCAACGGTGAATTACAGGCTGAAGCAGAAATTCCCCGGTTACTGGGTATGCTATCCAGCACAGGCATGGATTTTGGACGTGCGATGGCACCCATCAACAAGGACTACCAGCCCCCGTTTGCTTACCCCGGCCAGATCCGGCGGGTTGTTTTTCAGTTGCCCGTCCGCGCCAACAGCAAAGACAAGGCAGAAGAAGCTGAACGTGAAGCACGCGCTGCCATGGCACGCCAGTAGGCGGTGTTCTGCATAGAATTGACCGGCAACATCCGATGCGATGCTATGCCGTACAGCAAGGTAACCTAACCGGGGGCGGCACAATCAAGTCTGACAAAGTTTGCACGGTGATCTGAAAACTGGGCTGCCGATGAGCCACCCGAGTAATAGTCGCTATGTGACAGCTCATATGGTCACAGGCAAGACGGTCTTCACAGGCTGCCGTAAGGATGAATGAGATCCTGCAGAACAAAAGTCATATCATTCAGATTCACCAGCCCAGCTGGCATGTCACTCATAAACAGTTGATAAGTAAATTCAGCGATCTCTTCGGGCGTATGGAACTTGACTTCACTGGCATCCATCGGTGGAAGTTTTGTTTCTGCGAGAGATATAGAAGTGAACTCTGTATCAATCGGCCCCGGGGCCATGACTTTCACTCTCATCGGGCTGCCTATGCTGCGAAGGTCGTGAATCAGCCCCTCAGTGAAGACGGTGGCAAAGTACTTAGTAGCGCTATAAGGCACTGCGGCACCAAACACAGAGTAACCCGCCAGTGAAGCAACATTGATCAGACAAGCATCCGTATCCTTTTTATCGCGAACAAATAACGTCGACAGAATAGCTAAAGCACGAGCATTCAGGTCTATCATTGAATTCAGCTTCTCGAGACTCAGATCCCAGACAAAATTCCAGTCTCCCAGACCTGCGTTGTTGATCATGACTGAAATACCGGCTTGAGCGGCATTCTCATACAAACTCAGAACATCGGTCTCTTTCGTGAGGTCACAGACCTGGGTTATGACATTGATGCCGAATGTTGCTTCCAGCTCAGCCCTGACATCTGCCAGCAGGGAAGCTCTGCGTGCAACCAGAAAGAGATCATATCCCTCTTCTGCAAACCGGGCTGCTATGGCGCGACCGGCCCCCGCACTCGCACCTGTTATCAGAACTCTTCGCTTTGTCATTTAAACCACCCCCGCAGTAAGTTACAGACAGAATTGCTATCACAGAATTAATGCAGCCAGTGTAGCAGAGCGGCTGAGTAAGATATCCGGCGTGGCGGTATGCCAGACCCTGGAATGTGCTTATCTACCAG
This sequence comes from Pseudomonadales bacterium, assembly GCA_020443225.1. GTDB lineage: Bacteria > Pseudomonadota > Gammaproteobacteria > Pseudomonadales > Azotimanducaceae > UBA4582. Next base: position 4,244 of record JAGRIO010000052.1, on the reverse strand, counting down.
AGAGCCGGGTCATTCAACGCCTCTACACACTGAGTGGCACCAGACATAGCTCTGATTTCCAGGCCATCAAGTGATTGTACCTGCCACCCAAATGGCTGACTTAAATGACAAGGCGCTTTAATAACATCTTCACTGACCGGCTCAAAACCAGTTTTGCAATAATAAGCCGGGTCACCATAAGTGAACGCCAGGTTGACACCTGCAGACCTGAGATGATCTAAGCCATAATTAATAAGATTCTGACCAATACCCGAGCTTTGAACATCGGTTGAAACCGCAACCGGGGACATAATGAAAGCAACCTGCCCACTGGGCACAATAAGGCGACTGAAAAATATGCAGCCAACAATCAGATCGTTTTCCTCAGCGATACAACCAATCAAATCCTGCGGCTCGGTAGTGGAAATTAAATTCGTGACGAAACCAGCAATCACCTGGCCTTCTGCTCCTCCTTCAGATGCAGAGAAAACTCGCCTGTAGAGATGTAAGCGCTCGGTAATCGACGGATTGTAGGTTTAGCCAATGCTCGTATGGTTTAGGTTTTCACTACCAGGAGAACCTGATGGGCACCACAGACAAACAACGATTGTATCAATCACACATTGCCGCCGCTGAAGCAGCCGGAATATCTCTCGCTGAGTATGCGAGAGAACAAGGCATCCATCCTCAGTGTCTGTATGGCGAGAACAATCGCCAGCGCCGCAAGGCGCGCAAATCACTGGCGGGTTTTGTTCGCGTTGAGCAGCCTGTAGCACCGGTGGTTAATTCGTCGTTACTTCAAATCCGCTTGCCGAATGGTGTCAGTCTGGCGGTTCCTGTTGACCCGGTACCGGTTGCCCAGCTTATCACCACCCTGGCAGCTTTGTGATGTTCAATTTTGATCCCGATGTGGAAGTGTACCTCTACAAAGAGCCAGTAGACTTCCGTAAACAGATCAATGGACTGGCGCTGATGGTTCAGGAGCTCATGGGTATCAACCCCATGAGCTCCGCTGTGTTCGTCTTCACAAATCGCCGTGCCACAAGCATCAAGGTCCTTTGGTGGCATCGCAATGGCTTCTGCCTGTTTCATAAGCGATTGGAGAAGCACCGATTTGTCTGGCCCTTTGATCATGACGGCGAAGTGTTGCAACTCAATGGTGAGCTGTTGTCTTATCTACTCGCGGGCCTGGATATCTTCCGCATTCCGCCTCACCAACAGCTGATATATGGTGCGGTAGGCTAGCATTTTTGGTATACTGTGCTGCATGGCGGCACAGTTAATCCAATCTCTTCAGGACGACAATGTTCGTCTTCTCTCCGAGAATGAATCCTTAAAAAGACAACTGCTTTTTGCTTTGGCTGAAGTTGCCAAACTTGAAGAAGAGAAACGTCTGGCGCGTGCTGAACGCTTTGCCGCCAGCAGCGAAGAGCATCCCCAGTACGCCCTGTTCAATGAGGCTGAACAGGAAGCGGTGGCTGAGTTGAATGAATCTGTAGCCGCAGAGATCACCGTACCTGCTCATACACGCAAGGCACCCAAACGCAAGCCACTTCCTGCTGATCTGCCACGCGTGGTTGTCGAACATGATCTGGATAACAAAGCCTGTGACTGTGGTGCTGATAAAGTACGCATTGGCACCAAGACCAGCGAACAGTTGGATGTCATTCCGGCTCAGGTGTTTGTGATAGAACATCAGCGTCACAGCTACAAATGCCCCTGCTGCGAAGATGCAGCACCCGAGACAGCGCCGATGCCAGCACAAGCGATTCCCAAGAGCATGGCATCACCGGGATTACTGGCACATGTCGCCGTTGCCAAGTACGACGACGGTTTGCCGCTGTATCGCCAAACCAAACAATTTGAACGCCTGGGTATTGAACTACCCAGACAGACACTGGCCAGCTATATGGTCAAATGTGGTGAACTGATCACACCCCTGATCGAGCGAATGGCCTTACATGCCCGTACTTATGATGTGATGCAGATGGATGAGACCCGGGTACAGGTGCTTGATGAGGAGAACCGGCGGGCCAAAAGTCAGAGCTGGATGTGGGTCATGCGCGGTGGCCCACCAGATCAGCCCGTGATCCATTATGCGTATGATCCCAGCCGGGCCGGCTCTGTCGCCGTTGATCTGTTGCCGGATTATCGGGGTTATCTGCAAACCGATGGTTACAAAGGCTATGCCAAAGTCCTGTCGCAACCGGAGATTACCGGACTGGGTTGCTGGGCGCATGCACGGCGTAAGTTCATTAAAGCCCAGCAGGCTGCACCGAAAGGCAAACCATCCGGCAAGACACAGCAAATCCTGGCCTGGATAGGTAAGTTATATGCGCTGGAGAAGCGATTGGCTGAGGTTGATCCCGAGACACGGCAGGCACAACGCATGAGCGAGGCTAAACCGATACTGGATCAGATTGAACAGTGGATGGGTAAACAGAGCATCAATCCGCAGAGCCTGCTGGGCAAAGCGATCAGTTACCTGCAATCCGAATGGCCACGGCTCATCATCTATCTGCAGGATGGTCGTTTGAATATCGACAATAATCTGGTCGAGAATGCGATCAGGCCGTTTGCGCTAGGTCGTAAAAATTGGTTGTTCAGTCAATCGATTGAAGGTGCTAAAGCCAGTGCTGCCCTTTACTCACTGATTGAGACTGCGAGAGCCAATGGGCTGAATACCTATACCTATCTCAAACATGTGTTCACAGAACTGCCGGGCGCAATGGCAAGAGATGAATCGTTAGATGAATTGATGCCGTGGAACATTGATCCGATGTTGCTGGAAAAGTATCTGGTGTCTGGCACAGCGGCGAAGTAATCTCGATACGTCGATTACCGAGCGCTTACACTGCAGATACGTCAGCTCATTGGCTTCGGCCTGTGCAATCAGCTTCTCCAGTGCCTCACCGATATTGCTAAGGCGTAAACTACGCAGGGATGTCATCACCTGGGCCATGCTGCTCATCGTGTCACTCCTCTGTGCTGTTCCGTCAGGCTGGCATAGCGTGAGAGTAGTTCTGGCGCTGCCGATGTATGACTATCAGAGCTACGCTCAAAACCTTCAGGGTTGTGTTGATAGGCCATCACATAGTCCCTGAGTTGAGTTGCTGTGAGTCTGGGACGCTCAACCAGACGATCCAGCAAAACAGCATCCAGCGCCCCAACAGGCGACAGAATGTTGATGACCGCGCGCAGCTGATCTTTATAGATCTTCGGCGAAGTTTGTTTGAGCAAACCACAGAGCTGGCGACCGTGCTCCTCGCCAGTATGGTGACGGACTCTGGCCTCATAGTCGGCGATGCGAGCCTGAGTATCTCTGTAGTGATCCGTGTTCTTGATGATTTGCCCTTTGCCAGGTTGCAGTGGATGGCGGGCAATCTCCAGCGAGCCCAGTGCTTCTCTGATGACCAACTGATCATTGATAACTTCGACCTGTACGGTGCTTTGCTGGTAGGCCAGAGGAACTGAGTATTTATTAGCCTTGAACGAGATCAGGCCGGTCTTATCGGCTTTGCGAGTACACTGAGCCAAAGGTAAATGAGCTGACTCATAGGGACGCATGGTTTGTCTCTCGCGTTGATCGTACACCTGGACGGGCACCTTGCCAGTGGTACCATGAACACGCTCATTAGCCACCTCATCGAGCCATGTTCGAAGGTGTACTTCCAGTGCCGTCCAGTCAGCAAACACTTCGCCGTACAGGCAATCACCTTTGACGTACTTGACCCCAGACTCGACCTTACCTTTGCTCTCAGGGTCATATCCCTCGCAGACTCTGATATCCATACCGGCCTGACTGGCATACTGATAAAAACGTTCATTGAAGGTCACCTCGCGATAGCGTTCTTCAATGACCACCAGTTTTGTTTGGTCATAAACACACTCTTCGGGGATACCGCCAAAATAGCGGAATGCGGCATCGTGCATACGGATAAACTGCTCTGTATCAATGGGCTTACGAGACAGGCTGACGTACATCAGGCGCGAGTATGACAGCACGAACACCACGAAGTAGACGATGCTGCTCACCCCACCAATGGGTACATCACGCAACTCACCGCCATCAACCTGGCACTGTACGCCGGGCACTTCATCGATGATCGGCTCGTAATAACGCGTCTGAGCTGCAGCAACAATCGGCCGAAGCCTATGCAGGTAACGGCGCAAACTCCGTTCAGAGACATTGAGATCCGGATCTTTGGCTTTGAGTTTACGGAGTACTTTAGGTGCTTTGAGATTACCAAAGCGGCGCAGCAGGC
>JAGRIO010000537.1 GCA_020443225.1 Pseudomonadales bacterium | reverse complement strand
CGCTTGCTGACGATCTGGTTCAGCAAGGGCTGCCGGGCATAGAGATAACCAAGCCGTACACCCGGCGCCAGAATCTTTGATAACGAGCCAATATAGATCTGATTAGGGCCGTCATCCAGCGCGAAGGCACAGGGCACTTTGTCTCCTTCAAAATGCACGTCGCCATAGCAGTTATCTTCAACCAGCGGTATATCAAAGCGATTGGCGATGTCGATCAGCTGCTGCTTGCGTGCCAGCGGCATACAGGAGCCAGTGGGGTTCTGGTAGGTCGTCAGGCTGTAGATAAAGCGCGGTTTACGTCCCTGCGCCTGCATTTCGTTGAGTTTGTCCAGCAATGCATCCATCCGCATTCCGTCCTCATCAACGGGAATACCGATCATCTTCAGACCGATCCCCTTATAGGCAGCAATGGTACCGCTGTAAGTAAATTCTTCGGTGATTACACAATCATCATGACCCTGCATCAGCGCCTGCCCTACCAGAGTGACAGACTGCATAGATCCGTTAGTAATCGCCAGCAGATCCGGGTCAACCTCAACACCTTCACGCACGGATTCCCGCTGCGCCATCAGTTCGCGCAACCCCCGGTGACCCAGGGCGCCGGGATATTGGTTATAGGCATCATGTTCGTTGCTGATAGCACGCACGCTGGCAGCTTTAAAGGCTTCTACCGGAAAGGTTTCAGGGTTGGTCTGACCGATAGCAAAATCGTAGATATCCATATAGGTACTCTCCGGTACTGGCAATCAAGTTATGTGGGAATCAGGAACCTGCCTGACTACCCGGAAGGCCATCACACTGGCTGCGACGATCATCTTTCCGGGAAGCAGCGGCTGATTGATAGTAGCAATTAAACAGGGCATTCGTTAGTATCCTGTGTTCTTTAGTGGTGCAGACATCAGCGCCGGATCCCCGGATAGCTGATGCGCAGGCAGGTATTCAGACAGCCAGCACATACCTGCCGCCGACCAGACCAGTCACTATACTGGTAGCAGCTGCAACAACTCGCCTGCCGAATGCAAGACCACCGGTTTGTCGTTACCACCGCTCATCCGCAGGCGTCAGTGCGGATCACTGACCAGACACCTGACAAAGCGCTGGCCACCAGAAACTTTCAGACAACAGAGATACAAGCCGACAATGAAAGTACTTCTCAGACTGCTACCCTATATCAAACAGCACTTCTGGGCCTTTACTCTGGGCATGCTGGGTCTGCTGGTAGCGCGCTTGTTTGAATCCATGATTCCCCAGTTCGTCAAGCAAGGGGTAGACAGCCTGGCGACCAACAAAACCCTGCTGGCCAGCGGCAGTATCTCTTTTGATTTGGCTACCCAGGCACTGCTGTACCCGACTATGGCGATCACAGCCTGCGTCATCGCTCAGATGCTGGTGACAGTTGTCAGCCGGATTCTAATTCGCCGGATCGGCATGTATGCGGCATTTGATCTGCGCAACCGGATCTGTCAGCATCTGCAACTGCAGGGGCCAAAATTCTACAGCCAGCACAGCATTGGCGACCTGATGGCGCGGGCCATTAACGATATCTCGCTGGTTCGCCAGGTGATTGCCGGTACCACCAGAATGACCGCTGTGCTGATTTTTACTGCGACTGTCAGTCTGATATTTATGTTCAGTCTGTCAGCCAAGCTGACCCTCGCGGTGATTGTCCCCCTGCCACTGATCACCC
>JAGRIO010000536.1 GCA_020443225.1 Pseudomonadales bacterium | reverse complement strand
CCCGGATGTCCCTAAGATTGTCGTTTGTGGGTCCGTAATTGGCCCGGTTTCTGATGCGCTGGCAGCTAATTCAGCCCGGCACTGGACCGATGACACCTGGCTGGGCTATCCCGCAACCATCGCCTGGCTGACAGATCTGCTGATCAGCCGAGATGCGAGGCAGTTGGTGTTTATCGCCGGTGACCTGCATTTCTCGGCAGTAGCCGCGCTGAATTTCCGTCATGGCGAACAGCAGGTTGAGGCGCTGCAAATCGTCGCCTCTGGATTTTATTCACCCTTGCCATTCACCAACAGCCGCCGTAAGGATTACTGCTGGCAGCAGCCTGTCAGGTTTCAGGTGGCAGCGGGCTATGAACTGGAATCTGTCGCCTGGCAGCTAACGGATGAAACCGGTCATTTTCTGCGTCTGGACTTTGCTCAGCAGTCTGAGGAATCCCCTGTTGCAAATGTCAGACCTGAAACGGATGTTGATAAGAGGCGGCCCCGGACGGACTGGACCCTGAAGATCAGTGCATGGAACAGCGACAATAAACAGTTGCCTGCCATTGACCGGGTACCGCCTGTGAATCGCTGGTGGCAGGTCGACGAGCCGGTCTGAAGGCTCTGGACGATTCTGCGAGGATGAACTAGTGTTGGGGCATGAATGATAATAAGAATCTGTTTGCCTGCTTTGAAGAATTAATTAATCAGGGAGTTGATCCCGCCGCCAGATCGGCGGATATCTGGGATCGATATGGCACTGAGGTCGCGGTCCTGGTGCTGGATTCCACCGGGTTTTCACGAGTATCGGAATCCCACGGTATTATCCATTTCCTGACCCGGCTGATGCAGATGCGGCAACTGGTCAGGCCCATTCTGGAAGCTCATCAGGCTCTTCGTGCACGGTTTGAAGCCGATAATGCTTTTGCTGCCTTTCCACACCCGGACCTGGCCATTAAAGCCGCGCTGGAAATTCATCAGGCAATGACCCTCAGCGATATCATGCTCACTGAATCCGAAGCTTTCCGGGTCTGTATTGGTATTGGCTATGGCCGTATGTTGTATTCAGAAACCCTTGAAGGCTACTTCTCGGAAGAAATGAATATCGCGTCGAAGCTGGGCGAGGATACTGCAGAAGGTGGCGAAACCCTGCTGACTGCGTCAGCCTGGAATGCTGCAGACGAGAGTCTTAAGCATCAGTTCCAGCCCCGGGCACTGAAAATTTCCGGGCTGGAACTGACTTATTATCTTAATACCACTGACAGCTGAGTTTGCGCGTGCAGGTCGAGGCTGACTGTTTCAGCCTGCCGGTCTGGTTACGATTCTGACTTCATCCTCAAAAAATTCACCGACCTCAGAGATAGCAGGTGCGTTTGCGACAGGTTTGTTCGCGGCAGCTGCCGCGGCAGCCGAAGCGGGATCTGCACGGGGAGCAGAAACTTTGGGTTTCAGTGCGATACCGCGGGTCCGGCGCGAGATTTCCTGAGCATTGTTCTGAACCAGATAAACACTGTCATTCAGCTCCGTGGCATCAATCTGTCCGAGAGGGGTGGTGCTGGCATAAATCACAAGCTTTTCTTCACCAAACGGTGCACCAATGGGTAACTGAAAGTTGTCCAGCGCAGACGGTACTTCAAGAATACTGCCGCCAGCAAAGTAGTTATCACGTCTGTGTTGATTCGGCAGAATCTGAATGTTGTTGCCGCTGGCATCGA
>JAGRIO010000535.1 GCA_020443225.1 Pseudomonadales bacterium | reverse complement strand
AGCCGGCATGACCCGGGAAGAATTTCAGCACTACTGGCGCTATACCCATGGCCCGCTGGTCGCCAGTGTTGCCACCGACATCAATCTGCTGCGCTATGTTCAGGTTCATACTCTCGATGACCCGATGAACGAAGCCATGAATAAAGCCCGTGGCGGTGAGATGGAAGCCCCTTACGACGGTGTCGCAGAACTGTGGTGGGAAAACGAAGAGACCTTTCTTAACGGCAGCGAGGCAGGCCAGGCAGCCGGCCTGCTGCTACTGGAAGACGAACAGCGATTTATTGACCTGCCCAATTCACCTATCTGGGTTGCCCGGGAATACCCGCAGGTCAATCCAACGCCTGAAAACATCGTTGCGGGCACAAAAACCAATATTGTGAAGATTCATTTTCCATTGCGCCATGTCACCACAATGGATGAAGCCGCCGTGCGGGATTACTGGTTGCAGAATCATGGCCCCATTATCCGCAGCCACGCGCAGGCCAGCGGCATTCTCCGTTACATTCAGGTTCACAGGCTGAACCACCCCGTTGAGGCGGCGTTGCGGGAAGCTCGCGGCACCACTGCCGAGACCTACCTGGGGCACGCAGAAGTCTGGGTTTCAAGAGATCGCAACCCCACGCCGGAATCCCGTGCCGCGTCTGCAGCAGCGGTAGAAGACGAGAGCCATTTTATAGATTTCAGCCGTTCAGCAATATTTGCAGCCAAGGAACATGTCATTGTGGATCGCAGGGGCTGAACAGATGACCACTTCCATTGCTGCAAATAACGCCGGCAGAAAGACGGACAAAACAGCGTATCAGCTTGAATTTTCGCGCTATGAATTCAAGTATCTGCTGGATACCCGCTTACGTCAGCAGCTGGAAGTGGAACTGCGCCATTTTCTCGACTATGACCCTTTCGTCGCCGAGCGTGAAGACCATCGCTATATGGTACGCAGTCTGTATTTTGATGATGCCAGTCACACCAACTTTCACGACAAGATTGACGGCCTGAAATCCCGCAGCAAGTTCCGCATACGAACTTACACTGACGTGCCTGACACTGACGTACCGCAGTTTCTCGAACTCAAGGGCCGGCACAATAACCGGGTCTACAAACACCGCATACCACTGCCAGAGCCGGTCAGTCTGACCACCACAGAGCCGGTCATTCGACGCCTGGCCAGTGAACCTGATGCAACAGATACTGGTCAGCAGTTCGCCTATGAAACCTTTCGCAAGGGCATCGCCCCGGTGGCACTGATCGATTACTGGCGCCGACCCTTTGTCAGCCGCTATGACCCGGATTTCCGGGTTACCTTCGATGATGAACTGCACGGCACAGAAACCCGCGTACTTTTTCCTGCCCGCACTGCCCGGCGGATCAGACTGTTACCGGGCTTCACGGTGATGGAGGTCAAGTTCGGGTATCATCTACCAGCCTGGTTTCACCGTCTGATTCAGAGCTATGAATTGCGGCGGGTATCGGTCTCAAAGATCTGCGAGGGAATGAGCGCGCTGGGCCTGGCAACAGACTTACAATAAGCCATTTAACGAATAACGATAATCACTGACAGAGACACCCGGATCATGGATGCAAATGAAATACTGAACGCCTCAGGCAACCTGTTCACCTACTCCTATTCAGAGATGGTGATCAACATACTGATTTCCATTGTGCTCGGTATGGTGATCTCAGCGCTTTACCGGCAAACCC
>JAGRIO010000534.1 GCA_020443225.1 Pseudomonadales bacterium | reverse complement strand
CCTATGATTGAAGGTGAAGTCATCAGCCTGCGCTGGAACTTCAACTTTTCTAATAAAAAAGGCATTGGTGTTACCCGCGATGCGCTGGGTTTACCCAGTAAGTTCACCGCCTTCAGCTATAGTCAGCCGCTGGCGCAACAACCTGTAAAGATCATTCCGCTGAATTTTCATGACCCGCTGTTCTCGGGTGCTGGCGCTGCAAGCTTCAGACTCGGTGGATTTGAGCCCGAAATCACCGGGCAGACTCTTCGGGTTGTCACTGAAGAAGGAGATCTTGATGGTGACACAGTTCCCGACGGCAGTGATAACTGCCCGCTGAATGCGAATGTGGATCAGGCGGACTCAGATGGTGACTACTTTGGCGACGCCTGTGACGCTCTGCCTGCAGACGCTGGTGAATGGTTGGACGATGATGGTGACGGCATTGGCAATAACGCTGACAACTGTGACGGTGTGGTCAATAACAACCAATCTGATCTGGATGGCGACGGGACCGGAGACAGCTGTGACAGTGATATCGATGGCGATGGTGTTGATAATGCGCTGGACAGTTTTCCGAATGACCCTGAAGAATTCGCCGACGATGACGGCGACGGCATTGGTAATCAGACAGACAATTGCCCGTTCACCGCGTCCACCGACACCAGCGATCCGGACCTGGACGGCTTCGGTGCTCCCTGTGATCCCTCGTTATCACCGGCCATCATCATTGACTTTGATACAGCTCCGGATGGCAGCCCGTTAACCAAAGGAAATTATGACAATCAGTATCAGGCGGTCGGCCTGAGAACGCTGCGGGATTCGGGGCCTGCAGGCACCTTCAACCAGGACGACAACAGGGTTGCTGAGCTGCGCTCATCCAGTTCTGCGCTTTCGGCACCGAATGTCCTGCGGGTACACAACCGTGATGGACTCTGGCTGCAGATTGTAGCGCCGGCCACCGCAGAACCGGATATCGCCAGCCGCATCGAATTCACCATTACCAGCGCGCAAGACACTCTGGACATTGTGGCCTATGACGCAGGGGGCATACCGGTTTCCGACCCCATCATTACGCTGACATCACTCGCACCGGGCTGGCATGTAGCTATCGAAGGTGACGCATCGCTGATCTCTGTCGTCAGCTCCAACGCCGAAATCGACAATGTGATTCTGCACACCGATGATGACAATGATGGCATTGCCAATATTCTCGATAATTGTCGATGGACTGCCAATCAGGATCAACAGGATGATGACAACAATGGTCTTGGCAATGCTTGCGACATCATGCCTGACGTACTTGCGCCTGTTCTGAATCTGCCCGCTGACATCCAGGAGATCGTCCCCGGTGACAGCGCTGTCATACAGGTTAACTGGATTGCAGAGGCTGACGATGAAACTGACGGTCAGATTCCGGTACAGTGTTCGCCTGGTACCGGATCATTGTTTACCGTGGGCACGACCCTCATCAGCTGTTCTGCATCCGATGCGGCAGGCAATAGCAGCAATGGCTCATTTGCGGTTACGGTCATTGATAACACACCACCGGTGCTGACCCTGCCGGACGATATCACCGCAAGTGCCGAAGCGAATTCAGCCTATGCAACCGTCAGTTTTACGGCCCTGGCCAGCGATGCTGTCGATGGCACACTGCCGGTAAACTGTGACGCTGCATCTGGCTCTGCCTTTACCGTGGGCACGACCCTCATCAGCTGTACT
>JAGRIO010000533.1 GCA_020443225.1 Pseudomonadales bacterium | reverse complement strand
TTTTGTGCTTGAACAAATGTTCAGGCACGCGGTCAGCCGGGAAACACTGTTGGCGGAAGACAAACTGGTTTTCAGACTCCCGCCAGACAGTGACCAGATTATTGTTGACAGGTCGGCTTTGTGATCACCAGAGTTCTGCTGTAGTGTTGGCGTATCCCAGTTGAACCTGAACACATCAATGACCGAGACACCCAAGCCCGCGACCCTTGTCGACGCCCTCACACCTGTTGCTGTACTCATCTGTCTGCTTGGCCTGTCGGTTTATCTGTACGGAGATAATTCCTCTTACGGTGCTAACCAGATTGCCCTGCTCATTGCCGGCGGCGTCGCTGCACTCATTGGAATCAAGAATGGTCATGGCTGGGCTGGCATTGAAGCAGGTATTGTCAGAGGCATTTCCAGTGCTCTCGGCGCCATACTGATTCTGTTAGCGGTTGGTTCACTGATTGGTACCTGGATTCTGGCAGGCACGGTGCCCACCATGATTTATTTCGGGTTGCAGATCATCAATCCGGCATTCTTCTATGTCACCAGCTGTCTGATCTGTGTGCTGGTTTCAGTCACCATCGGAAGTTCCTGGACCACGGCAGGAACGGTAGGCGTTGCGCTGATTGGTATTTCTCACGGTCTGGGTCTGCCGCTGGAGATCACCGCAGGCGCAATTATTTCCGGTGCCTACTTCGGCGATAAGATGTCGCCCCTGTCAGATACCACTAACCTCGCACCAGCGGTATCAGGAACTGACCTGTTCAGCCACATAGGTCACATGGTGTGGACGACCACGCCCAGTATTCTGCTGGCGCTGCTGATCTTTCTGGTCATCGGTCTGAGCGGCGATGGGACAGCAACCGAAACCGATATGAGTGCCACGCTAAGTGTACTGGAGCAGCACTTCAATATTGATATTCTGACTCTGGTGCCAATGGTGTTGGTGCTGGGTATGGCTTATAAGAAAGTACCGGCGTTTCCAACGATTATGATCGGTGCGCTGTTGGGTGGAGGTGTGGCGGTATTGCTGCAGCCGCAAGCGGTGGCAGCCTTTGCAGCCGATTCCTCGCACAGCGACGTGCTGCGTAATCTGGATGCAGTATGGACAGCGTTATTCGATGGCTTCAGTATCACAACGGATAATCCAGCAGTTAACGACCTGCTGAGCCGTGGCGGTATGAGCAGTATGCTGAACACAGTGTGGCTGATCCTGTGTGCCCTGACCTTTGGCTCCATACTGGAACAAACCGGATTGCTTCAGCGGCTGGTCTTGTCGGCGCTGAAGCTGGTGCATGGCACGGGTAGTCTGATCACAACGGTGATATTTACCTGTATTGGTACCAATATTATGACGGGTGATCAGTACATCGGTATTGTACTTCCCGGACGGATGTTCAAGGCAGAGTTCGCTCGTCGGGGACTCGACCCTAAGAATCTCTCACGTACACTGGAAGATTCAGCCACGATCACATCCGCGCTGATTCCCTGGAATACCTGCGGTGCATACATGGCTTCGACACTGGGCGTTGCGACCTTTGCCTACCTGCCATTTGCATTCTTCAACCTGATTAATCCGTTTGTGGCGATTCTCTATGCCATGATGAATTTCAGGATCGTACCGCTGGAGGTTAGTGCTGAATCGCCAGAAGTGGCGGAATCAGCGGACTCTCAGCCAGGCTGAACCCATCTCAGGGTAGCTGTACCTGATACCCGTTACCAGGTG
>JAGRIO010000532.1 GCA_020443225.1 Pseudomonadales bacterium | reverse complement strand
TCAACCGTCCGGAAGAATTCTGGCCACAGCAGGCCCGCGAGTTCCTCAGCTGGTCCAGGGAGTGGGACAAACTGACGGAATCAGATTTCCACCAGGGCACTGCCGCCTGGTTTATCGGCGGCAAACTCAATGCCTGCTACAACTGCCTTGATCGTCATCTGGACACCCGTGGCGATCAGATTGCTATTATCTGGGAAGGGGATGAGCCGGATCAGGATGCCAGCATCACCTATCGCGAAGCCCATGACCGCGTATCGCGACTGGCGAATGTGCTGAAATCCCGTGGGGTCAAAAAAGGTGACAGAGTCTGCATCTATATGCCCATGATTCCGGAAGCGGCCTATGCGATGCTGGCTTGCGCCCGGATAGGGGCCATCCACTCAGTGGTGTTTGGCGGCTTCTCACCGCAGGCGCTGCAGGACCGGATTCTGGACAGCGACTGCCGGACTGTCATTACTGCCGATGAGGGCGTAAGGGGCGGAAGAAAAATACCCCTGAAAGCCAACACGGACAAGGCGCTGGAAAGCTGCCCCAATGTTTCAACGGTGGTGGTGGTTAACCGCACCGGCGGCGATATTGGCTGGCAGGAAGGCCGGGACATCTGGTATCAGGAGGCAATTGAAGCGGCGTCACCGGATTGCCCCCCGGAAGAGATGGATGCGGAAGACCCGCTGTTCATCCTTTATACCTCAGGTTCAACTGGCAAACCCAAGGGTGTATTGCATACCACCGGTGGTTATCTGCTGCAGGCTGCAATGACCCATAAGTATGTTTTTGACTATCACGATGGTGATATTTACTGGTGCACCGCCGACGTCGGTTGGGTGACCGGGCACTCTTACATCGTCTATGGGCCCATGGCTAACGGTGCCATTACTCTGATGTTTGAAGGCGTACCTACCTATCCGGATGCTTCCCGCTGCTGGCAGGTGGTCGACAAGCACAAGGTCAATATCTTCTATACCGCACCAACAGCCCTGCGGGCATTGCAGGGTCAGGGTGACGAGTTTGTGACGCCGACTTCCCGTGCCTCGTTACGGCTGTTGGGCAGCGTCGGCGAGCCCATTAACCCAGAAGCCTGGGAATGGTATTACCACATTGTCGGTGACGAAAAATCTCCTATCGTTGATACCTGGTGGCAAACCGAGACTGGCGGCATCATGATCACGCCATTGCCCGGCGCCACAGCCCTCAAACCTGGCTCTGCAACCAGACCCTTTTTCGGTGTCAAACCGGCCCTGGTAGACCCGGACGGCAAGATCATCGAAGGCGCTGCCTCCGGCAATCTGGTCATCACCCAGTCCTGGCCAGGACAGATCCGAACGGTCTACGGCGATCATGAACGTTGTTTCACTACCTACTTTTCTGCCTACAAGGGTTGCTACTTCACGGGCGACGGGGCTCGCCGGGACGAAGATGGCTACTACTGGATCACTGGTCGTGTGGATGATGTGCTGAACGTTTCCGGACACCGGATGGGTACTGCAGAAGTGGAAAGCGCGCTGGTGCTTCACGACCAGGTAGCAGAAGCTGCGGTGGTGGGTTTTCCCCATGACATCAAGGGTCAGGGCATTTATGCCTATGTCACGCTGATGCATGACGTAGAAGGCACAGATGCACTGAAGGAAGAACTGAACCAGCTGGTGCGCGAAGAGATTGGTGCTATCGCCAAACCGGATGTTATTCAGTGGGCGCCGGGCCTGCCTAAAACCCGCTCTGGCAAGAT
>JAGRIO010000531.1 GCA_020443225.1 Pseudomonadales bacterium | reverse complement strand
AATCCGGGGCCGCAGCATCAGCGGGTTTTTGAGGACAATTGTAACAACCGCAAAACCTTTAATAATTACAAAGCAATACCAACACCAGGGAGACACACATGACCGCTTTCAAATCCCAACAATATATCTGTGGCGCACTGCGCCAGCCCCGGCAAATGCTGGAAGATCAGACGTACGACGGTCACGTATCCATTCATGATGACAAAATGGCGGAGAATCTGGGCTTTTCCGGCGCTCCCATTGAGGGTCCGACTCACTTCAGCCAGTTTGTCCCTCTGCTTGAGCAGATCTTCGGGCAGGCCTGGTTTGAAACCGGGTGTATCAGTGCACACTACCAGACCATGGTCGTTGATGGGGAGGAAGTCCGGGCTTTTGCTGAGGTGCCGGAACCCGGTAGCAACATCACCAATATCTGGGCGGAAAAGCGTGATGGCACGCCGGTACTACAGGGTACAGCCAGCATTGGTCCGGATCATCCGGCCTCCGAACTGGACCGTCGCCGGGCAAGACTGAATCCGCCGGATCAGCTGGTCATTCTGGCAGACTGCCATGTCGGCATGAAAGGCAGGCAACCAGAACAGGCGATTATGGATTTCGACCAGCACATGGGCGATCTCTATCCCTTCAGTCTCAATGGTAAGCTGGCCTGCATCACTGAACACAGCGAATGGTATACCCAAGAAGGTGGCCTGCAATCACCCTGGGGTCGCGCGATTATTCCGCTGGAAATGATCAGCGTGCTGACGCAGTACACTTCCCGCGAGGCAAAATTTCCAATCCGGGGGCCTGCAGTCGGTCTGTTTGCCGATCAGGAAATCAAACTGATCAAAGGACCGCTGTTTGTGAATCATCCCTACCGGCTGGAGCGGGAAATCGTCCTGCTGAGTGAGAGCCGCCGGGTAGAATCCAACTGGATCATGACCTCGGTTTATGACGCTGAGACCGATGAGTTGGTAGCAGAATGCCTGCTCAACTCATCGACCCTGAAAGACTCTTACGCAAAGTACGCCGAAGAAGCTGCGGCACTGGGTAAGGTCATTGGCAGCTAGGTTCAGAAACCCATGGGCGCCGGATTTGTACCACTGGTGATATTGCCGGCGCGAACCCTGATCAGTTCATTGAAATCCGGGTGGGTGAGAATGTAGAGCCGCTCTGCCCGGATACTGTCAAATACAATGTCCGCCAGCTGTGCGGGCTGCAAACCCTGTTTGAGGATCTCCCGGAAGGCGGCGATTCTTTCCTCGTCTTCCTTTGACCTGATAGGCTCCGGACCGTCGTTGGCAAGATCCGCCGGCCGGTTGCGACCACTGTCAAAGATATTGGTGTTTACGAACCCCGGACACAGTACTGAACAATGCACCTGATCAGTCACGGCTTTCAGGTCATTGAACAGATTTTCAGTGAGTGCCACCACACCGTGCTTGGTGACTGAATAAAGCGCATTGGTCGTACCTCCCAGCAGACCAGCGACCGAGGCGGTGTTGACGATATGGCACGGCTCGTTCTGGGCAAGCATTTGCGGAATGAAATGTCGCAGCCCGAATATCACGCTGTGCAGGTTCACGCCTAAAACCCAGTCCCAGTCCTTCTGTGTAGCCGTCCAGGCATTCCCGCCACCGCCAACCCCGGCGTTATTGAACAGCAGGTGTACTGCCCCAAACTCCGCCATCGTCTGATCAAACAGGGATTTTATCCCGGCTTCCAGTGCCACATTGGTGACCACTGGCAGAACTTTATTGTTAGA
>JAGRIO010000530.1 GCA_020443225.1 Pseudomonadales bacterium | reverse complement strand
GCATGCCAATCATGAGCTGGCGCGGCACACCGGTGACGACGAACTGGGGCAGTTAATCAGAGAAATGGAAGCAGCCGTCTATACCCGTGATGGCAGCAGCAACTGGCAAGGTCAGGCACTGCTGGCCCGGGTGACGGCCATCCGGAATGCGCATATTGAGAAGAAACAGGATTCAGCACTACCGATGCGGCTGAATCCTGTTTAACGAAGTGAGGGCGCATCTGCCTTGAGAGAAGGCAGGCTCAAGCACTCTTTTCCGCCCTTTTGCCTTCGGCTCAAGCGCTCTTGAAAGCTATTTCGTAGACATCGCGGGACAGATCTTCTGTGTCCAGAATTCTCTGCAGCTGCGCCCTCATCAGTCCCTGCCGGGTCTCGTCATACTTCTTCCAGCGAGTCAGCGGCGACAGAATCCGCGCGGCGAGTTGCGGGTTAAGGCTGTGTAGCTCAATGACCCGGTCCGCCAGGAATTCATAACCAGCGCCGGATTTATCATGGAACCGCACACAATTCTGGAACGCGAAAGGCACTACCAGGGAACGCAACCGGTTGGGGTTTCTGATAGTAAAAGCCTCATGGCTCATCAGCGCCTTCACCCGTTCCAGCGTTCCCTCACGGGTACTGCCGGCCTGCATGTTGAACCACAGATCAACTACCAGCGCTTCATCAGACCAGCGGTTATAGAACTCTGTCAGGCAGGTTTCCCGCGCCTCGGCAGCATCCGGCGCGTTGGAGTTGATCAGGCAGCGCAACGCCGTCGATGTATCACTCATGCAGTTGGCAGATTTGAACTGATCGACACACAGCTTCACCACTTCTGTATCGTCGGGCTGCATCATGTAAGACAGTGCAACATTCTTGAGCGACCGGCGGGCAATCTGCTGACCTGTCGCGGCAAACGCTTCACTGGACTGATTCAGCTTGTAGACTGCCAGCAATGAACCAGCAGAATATTTTGCCACCGCGCCGCGAATTGCCTCGCGGGCCTGATGAATAGCATCGACATCAGCAGTTTCATAAAGCTCTGCCAGATAAGTTTCCGCTGGCAACAACATCATGTCTGCAACCATTGCCTTGTCAAATTCCGGGTCCATGTTGCGACTGACAGCTTCATCCAGATTTGCCTGAAAAGCCTGTAACAACCGTTCATCCACGCTGGGGGTCTCACCAGCCTGAATACTGCTCACCATCTCGCGAATCACATCCACCGCCAGTTGCTGCGAAGCTTCCCAGCGATTGAAACCATCACTGTCATGGCTCATCAGAAACATCAGTTCATCACGACTGTAGGCATAGTCCAGTTTTACCGGGGCAGAAAAGCCACGCAGAATGGAAGGCACAGGTTTTGATGTGACACATTCAAAGACAAAGCGTTGCTCTGCCTCGCGCAGGTCCAGAATCGCCGTCGCTGCTTCACCTTCTGTATGAATGTGAGCAACGCTGCCGCTGTCGATATTCAGCGGCATGTCATTGCCGCTGGCGTCCAGCAGGCCCACGGCTACCGGCATATGATTCGGCAGCTTTTCGGGCTGCCCTGGGGTTGGCGGGCAGCTTTGATTGATCGTCAGGGTATAAGTGGCGGCTGCTTCATCATAATCAGAACTCACCTTCAGGGTCGGAGTGCCGGCCTGTGAATACCAACGCCGGAATTGCGTCAGGTCAACACCATTTGCATCCTCCATGGCCTTAACGAAATCTTCAGTCGTCACAGCCTGGCCATCATGGCGCTCAAAGTACAGATCTGTACCCTTACGAAAATTCTCTGCAGACAGCAGGGTGCGAATCA
>JAGRIO010000529.1 GCA_020443225.1 Pseudomonadales bacterium | reverse complement strand
CTGCCATCACCGATGGTATTTACAGACACAATGTGTACCATGATTTTCCACAGCTGACTTCGCGTCAGAATCATCAGGCAGGTAACTGAATTGAAAGTAGATGCTGCACTAACAACCAACCTGGGCCGCGTGGCGGAAGAAGTCCGGAGGCTGGAAGCCATGGGCTATGACGGTGTGCGGGTGCCAGAACTGAATCATGATCCCTTTCTGCCGCTGACTATCGCGGCAGAGCATTCTGCCCGCGCCGAACTCGTCACTTCAGTTGCCGTGGCCTTTTCCCGCAGCCCCATGACCCTGGCGATCACTGCCCACGACCTGAATGCCTTCAGTGAAGGCCGGCTGGTGCTGGGTTTAGGGTCGCAGGTGAAACCCCATATCGAACGGCGTTTTTCTATGCCCTGGCATAAGGCAGCGGCCCAGATGCGTGAGTATATCGCCGCCCTGCATGCCATTTTTGATTGCTGGTACGAAGGTGACCGGCTGGACTTTGTCGGAGAGTATTATCAGCACACCCTGATGCCATCGACATTCATGCCTGAAAACACCGACTTTGAGAGGCCACGCATTAATCTGTCAGCTACCGGCCCGCTGATGACCCAGGTCGCAGCTGAAGTCGCCGATGGCATGATCATGCATCCCTTTTCATCAGAGAAATTCATCCGCGAAGTGACCTTGCCTGCCATTGAAAAAGGGCTGGCCACCGATGACCAGACGCTCGATGACTTCGAGCTGGATTATGCGCCGATTATTGCGACCGGCGCAGATGATGAGGCGATAGAGAAAGCCATCGCTGTGGCCCGCGACCGGATTGCATTCTATGGTTCGACAGAAGCCTATCGACCCGTGCTGGAAGTACATGGTTGGGGGGAATTGCAGACCGAACTGAATATGCTGAACAAACGCCGGCAGTCTGCAGAAATGGCAGCCCTGATCAGTGATGAGATACTTCACACGATTGCGATAGTGGGTACGCCGGGAGAAGTGATTAAGCAAATGAAGCAGCGCTTTGGTGATGTGATTGGCCGCACCGGGTTCTATGTGCCGTCTTTATCAGACGAGGAAAACGCGGCGCTGATCAGTGAACTGAAAGCAGATACCGGCGCTGGCTGAAACGACTGATTTACAGATATGCCTCGTCAGATCGTAATCTGGCGGCAACAATAAGTAGTCTTAACCATCCGGGTGTTTCGCTCACCCTGTTACTCTGAGGATATGAATCATGGAATCCACCAATCCGGAATCTGTCGGGCTGTCTGGGACGCGACTGAAGCGGGTCACCAGCTGGCTGAATGGCCTTGTTGATGATGAAAAGCTGGCAGGCGCCAGTGTGCTGATTGGCCGGCACGGCAAGGTTGCCTATTTTGAATCTGCCGGCGTCATGGACCTGGAGACTGATCAGGAATTTAATCGCGACACAGTGGTACGCATCTACTCAATGACCAAAGCGGTGACCACCGTTGCTGCCATGATGTTGTACGAGGAAGGCTGTTTCCAGCTGGATGACCCCGTCTCAAAGTATATTCCCGCCTTTGGTGCGTCCCGGGTGTGGGCCGGCGGTGACTCACCGTTGGAGAAAACCTCACCCCAGGTCAGCCCGATGCTGGTGCGACATTTGTTAACCCACACTTCCGGGCTGACCTATGGCTTTATGCACACGACCCCGGTTGATGCTGCCTACCGCGATGCACGAATTGATTTCCCCGGCCAGGGCGGTACGCTGGAGCAGTTGGTCGACCGGCTGGCTTCTGTTCCGCTGTTATGCCAGCCCGGTAGCCAATGGAACTACAGTGTGTC
>JAGRIO010000528.1 GCA_020443225.1 Pseudomonadales bacterium | reverse complement strand
GGTATCGGTCATGAATATACTCCGCTGGAATTGCTTCGCTTCGTGTTAAAGGCTCATGCTACCAGATATATAACTTTGGTGAAGCGGATGATTGTTCAGGGTTTCAGAGTGCCAGCAGTAAGCCCAGCAGCAGGCAGAACCACAGGACCAGCAGGCCACTTCGCCGGTACCAGTTGAGACTGGCCTCTTCTGTCAGGTAGCCCCGAATGGCCGATTCGAACAGCGCCAGAGCCGGCACGCGGGCCAGTCCGCCAGTGCTGCTGCGCTGGCTGATCAAATACCCTGTGATGAAAGACAAGGCGAAACCGAAGACATTCCACCACAGCCACGACAGTGATGGCAGGTAGAGCCAGCACAAACCGTTTAATACCATGCCGGTCAGCAGCCCGGTCACGGCCCCCGTGCCAGTTGCTGAACGAGTCAGAAACCCAAGCGCGAAGACCGCCAGTATCGGACCGTTGGCAAGCGATCCGACCTTGTTAATGGCTTCAAGAACAGTCGGGGCTATATCACCGACAAAAAAAGACATGATCAGGGTGATCAGCCCCCAGATACTGGTGATAACCCGGCTGATGAGAAGCTCACGGTGAGCGGACCAGCTGTCTTTGTGGAAGCGTCGCACAAAGTCCTCCATGGTTGTGGCGCTGAGGGAATTCAGTACAGAGTCCAGCGACGACATGGCGGCAGCAAACAGGGCGACCAGGCTCAGGCCCACCAGACCGGCTGGCAGTGCGTTGATCATATAAAGTGGAACGGCCAGGTTCAGTTCAGGTGAACCATTCCTGGAAGGCAGTGAGGTCAGGAAATCTGGTGTTTGCTGCGCATAAACCGCGATACCGGCACCGACCATGCAGTACAACAGCACCAGTGGAAAACGCAGCAGACCATTAATCAGCAATGCATTATTGGTTGTGTCAATGTTGGGGGTGCTGAGCTGGCGCTGGACCTGTGACTGATCGCAGCCGTAATAGGATACATAGAGAAACAGGCCGCCGAACAGCATTGGCCAGAAGGCAAAGGTCTGACCATCTCCCAATCCATGGCTGGTAAAATCCAGCGTCACCTTGCGTTCGGCAGAAAATGCCTGCCACATCGCCGACAGGCCGCCGGCATCACTGGCCAGAAAGAGCAGTACAATGACCAGCATAACGACAAGTATCAGCAGCTGAATGACGTCGCTGTAGATGACCCCTCTGATACCACCCATGACGTCGTAAACCACCGTGAAAACACCCAGCAATAACACTGAGCCGGTAAAGCCGATACCTGTAATCAGGTCAATCACAATGGCGATGCTGTATACCGTCACCGCAGTTGCGAAGGCGCGGACAAACAGAAACAGACCGCTCAGGATCAGACGGGTTTTGAGATCGAAGCGTTGTTCAAGATAGGCATAGACTGAAACCAGGTTCAGATGTCTGAACATGGGCATGATAAACAGGATCAGTACGATCATCGCCAGCGGTACAGCGAGCTCGTATTGCAGCCATACCAGTCCGCCACCGGCAGCAAAGGCGACAAATGCAGGGGCGCCCAGAATGCTGTTGGTGGAACATTGGGTCGCCATGATTGACAGACCCACGGGCCAGGCCCCGATATTGCGACCACCTACATAGTAGTCTTCGCGGCTGTCCTGCGCGCGGGAAAGCCAGTACGCCAGCAGCAGAAGCCCCGCGCAATAGGCAGCGATGATGCTCCAGTCCAGAATAGTCAGTGTCTGGGTCATGGTTATGGGTCAGCTCACGTGAGACCGGCAGCGCTAAACCTTGTCAAAGAGCAGAGCGGTTATTTGTGAAC
>JAGRIO010000051.1 GCA_020443225.1 Pseudomonadales bacterium | reverse complement strand
TGCAGTGATAACAACAAGAAAAGGCGCTGCTCATGTCTGACGTTATTCGCACCATTGACCAAATTGATGCTGACTGGCTGACCCATGCCCTGCGGAGTACAGGAACGATCCAGTCCTCTGTGAGCGCCGTTGAGGTCCAGACCATTGGCGAAGGCGTTGGCCTGATGGCCCAGCTGGCCCGTCTGAAGCTCACATACGCAGGTTCCGAACAGGCACCTGAAACCATGATTGCCAAACTGGCAGTCCAGAATGAAAACAAAGCAGTGGCCCAGGTACTGGATTTCTATAACCGGGAAACAAATTTCTATCGCAAACTCGGCAAAGAGTGCCCGATGCGGGTACCAGACAGTTACTTCGGGGTGGTCGATCAGGAAGCCTATGATTTCGTCCTGCTGATGGAAGATCTGGGCGATGTGTCACCGAATGATCAGCTGGTCGGGTCGTCGGAGGAGGAAGCATTTGCCGCAGTTGACCGAATCGCTGGTCTGCATGCCCGGTGGTGGCAGAAGGTCCGGACACCTGCGTTAAGCTGGATGTACGATCAGTTCAGTGAAGCTGAGGCCATAAAACTGGGCACAGTGCTGTACACTCCTTCGGTCGCCCCCACGCTGGAAAAATTTGCCGATTTTTTTACGCCCGAGCGGGAGCGGATCTTTACCCGCGTGGGTGAGGACTTTGGTCGCTACTGGATCCGGGGCGTGTCGGAATTCGAAACCTTCGTGCACGGTGATTACCGACAGGACAACATGATTTACCCGGCTGGCAGTCTTGATGCCATCGTCATGGACTGGCAGATCTCTGGTATCGGGCGCGGTATGTTCGATGTTACCTACTTTATTTGTCAGAGCCTGCAATCCGAACTCAGAGTTCAACTGGAAAAACCCCTGATTGAGCGCTATCTTGCGCGACTTCGTGAAGGGGGTGTCAGTGGTTATGACATGCCGCAGGCCTGGAATGATTATCGTCACCTGGTACTGGCCTGCCTCGTTTATCCAGCCACGGTGTGTGGTTCTCTGGACCTTTCCAACGAACGCGGCCGGTTGCTGGCGGAATCGATGCTGGAAAGAAATATGCTGGCGATTGAAGAGCTTGGTTGCAGCGAGCTGGTCTGCTGAGCTTCAGCCTGAGGAACGGCACTCCTTCAGTTTTTGGTGATAACAGCCGTGAAGACCAGACTCACGTTGTACGCCGCATAGGCAAACAATAATAGCAGTCCTTCCAGCCGGTTAATTTTACCGGTGCCGGGTCCCTTGAACCCGTAACCCATGATGAACAGGGCTGCGGTAAGAATGATCAGCACTGGTATGTCCCTTGCCAGAATACCTGCCTCGAGGGTGGTAGGCGCGATCAGACCGGTAATACCCACGACAATCGAGGTGTTAAACAGGTTTGAGCCGATAACGTTGCCGAGTGCCAGATCATGCTCGTTCTTGCGCACGGCAGCGATAGATGAAGCCAGCTCCGGCAGTGATGTACCAATGGCAACGATGGTCAGCCCTATTATGAGGTCACTGATGCCGAAAGCCGTGGCGATTTCTACGCCGCCCCATACCAGCATACGGGAACTGAGAACCAGCACAATCAGGCCAAGCACCAGCCAGGTCAGCGCCTTTCGCATTGGCATGGGCGCTTCGAGTTCCAGCTCTACCACTTCTGCGAACTGATCGCCCTTGTTACGCATTCCGGCGTAGATTGTCCAAGCCATCATGACAATAAAGATAACAATCAGTGCCAGAGCATCGAAACGGTCAAGTTCTCCATCAACATAGAACAGTCCGGCGGAAACAATCGTCACCAGCATCAGCAGCGGTAACTCCCGGCGTAGCACGGTGGATTCAACCGCGATGGGACTGATTACGGCGGTAACACCCAGAATCAGTGCGATATTGGTGATGTTTGAACCGAAGGCATTTCCCAGTGCCAGGCCCGGGTTACCGCCCCAGGCAGACAAACCCGAGATCACCATTTCCGGTGCGGAGCTGCCAAAGCCAATGATCAGCATGCCAATGAGCATTGGTGGCCAGCCCAGCTGCTTGGCAGCAGCGGCTGCACCTTCTACGAACTTATCGGCGCTCAGAACGAGTAGCACGATGCCGATAATGAGCGCGCAAAAAGCTGTGATCATAAAATGGGTGCCACAAAAACGTCAGAGAGTGGCGATTATAGCAAGACTTGCTGCAGGACGATTAATTCACTTTATGCAGTCTGCGCTCTGGCTGATGAATTGATGAATCGATGGGTTCGTTAACCGGGCTTGCGGGTTTGCGCCTCATACCAGGCATCTTTGTCGTACCACAGTTGTTCCAGCCATTTGCGGGGAACCCGCTGCGGGTCCGGTTCATGCCAGACCAGTCGCACGTTGATGTGCTTCAGTCTGCCACTCAGACACTCCCAGAAGTTCAGTGGCAGGGGATAGTACATCGTTGCGTCCAGCATACGGCAACCTGGCAGATGATCCAGCATGATTCGTAAACCACCGGTTTTCGGCACCAGCATGTGCTGATGTGGTGACTTTTGCTGGTCGTGTTTCTCCTGCGTAAAGCGGGTGCCTTCGGCGAAATTCATCAGTGCGGCTGGCGCTTCGCCATTGCGCCGGATAGCTTCCTGCACAGCTTTCAGATCTTTTTCGCGACCGCCGCTGCTTTTTCCCCTGGTCAGCATGGGAAACCGCAGGGCCAGGCATATCCAGCCCACCACTGGCACGTACATCAGTTCCCGTTTGACCAGGAACTTGACCATCGGGCCGTTACGGGAAATGACCGCCTGCAGTATCAGAATATCCAGCCAGCTGCGATGGTTGCTCACCACCACGAAAGGGGGTGCATCTCTTGCGGGCAGTTCACCTTCGATGTCGAGCCGGATGCCCAGTACCCTGGTCAGCCAGAAAGTATCGACGATCACAGCCAAACGGTAGACAACTTCCGTCATCCGCAATACCGCCTGGCTTAGCAAGCGTGGCAAAGGCAGCAGGTTAAGCAGTGCAAACAGCACCAGGAAGGGAATCCAGAACAGCAGGTTCAGGGTAATAAACGTCAGTGAAATGGCACTGATCAGATGGTGGAGAACTCGCTTCATATTATTATTTTAGTCTCTCTGTCAGACCGCTGAATCGCCTGTCATAGCGACTAATGGCGGTTTCCAGCGTTTCTGTGTTTGCGTAAATGATAGCGGAATCTCTGGCCCGCGTAAGCCCCGTGTAAAGCAGTTCGCGGGTCAGCAGGCTGGCAGACTGCTCTGATTCAGCATCGGGCACAATCAGCATCACCCGGTCGAACTCAGAACCCTGGGATTTGTGAATGGTCATCGCAAAGCAGGTTTCATGGGCCGGCAGACGGCTCATCAGAACAGTACGGTAATCACCCTGAGGTTCAGGAAAGGCAGCCGCATAGTCACCAGAGTTCCCGGTAGTGATGCAGATACCCGTGTCGCCATTGAAGAGTTGCTGATGATAGTCATTCCGGCGAATCATCACCGGGCGACCATGCCAGGCCAGTTGTCCTGGCCGTTTCAGTCCCCGTCTGGCGGCCTGATCCTCAATGAGCTCATTGAGCAGCCGCACCCCCAGACTGCCCTCCCGCATGGTGGTCAGAATTCGTTGCTGATCAAACAGACTCAGGAGTTCCTGCAGACTGGCACCTGCCTGCAGGGCATGGAAATAGGCGTCATAGAATGCTGCCAGCCCGGAGGCAAGCTGGCCTGTCAGGGCCTGCAACGGTTCAACCCGTACTGCACCATTGCTCTGCGGAAGCTGGCCGGCGCGGATTTGACCGGCCATCTGACCGAGTCCGGAGCTGGCGCTGAAGCGATAGCTTTTCTGTAGCTGACAGACAGCATTCTGCAGACCGTGGCTACTCAGGCTGGCGGGAGTGGTGTAGCCCAGGCAGGTCTGAATTTCGGCAGCCAGCTCTTCGCTGAAGGGTGGGCTTTCCTTACAGATGTCCATTAACACATTGCCGGTATCCACGGAGGGCAACTGTTCCGGGTCACCCAGCAGAATCAGCCTGCAGTCAGGACGCAGAGCAGATAACAGCCGCTTCATCAGTGCCAGATCAATCATCGACGCTTCATCGACAATAAGCAGCTCTGCTCTGAGCGGATTGCTGGCATCGTGTCGCCAGGAAGCACCATCAGCTCTGCGTCCCAGCAGGCGGTGAATAGTCGTTACCTCAGTCGGAATGTTGTATGCGCTGCTGTGGCGGCGAAGTCCTTCGCTGAGACGCATGGCAGCCTTACCGGTGGGTGCTGTCAGTTGGATGAGCGGCGCTTGTTCGCCGCCGTGTGCCGCCGTCTCCATAATGGTTTCAAGGATTTTGCTGACGGTGGTGGTTTTGCCTGTGCCGGGCCCGCCGGTAATGACCACCAGTTTGCGGGTCAGTGCCAGCCAGGCGGCCACGGCCTGCCAGTCAGTGTCTGGCTGAGCCGGAAAGCGAGTTGCCAGTGCCTTCGCGATGAGAGTTTTATCAGTGACCAGTGGCTCATTACGAGTGCGCAGCTGTTCTGCCACCTCGCACTCAAAACGGTAATATTTGTGCAGGTACAAACGCTCGCCATCCAGTATCAGTGGCTGACTGCCATCGCTGCTGACGATTGAGAGTCGGGCGACTTCCTCCGCCAGCCCGGCATCGAGGCGGATACAGCTGTCCTGGCGTCCCAGCGCCTGTCCCAGCGAGATGAAGAGCCGGTATATCCCGGGGCTTACGCCGCCCTCGAGGCGAGCCAGGAAATCCGCCAGATAAGTATCAACGGGTCGGATGGAGCCCTGTTCAGACATGCTCCCCTCCAGCCAGATCACTGAGTCGCTCAATCAGCGCCAGTGGCGGTTTATCAAACCACACACCATTGCCCGGTTGTTGGTGGTGCATACCCCGCAGGAACAGGTAGGCAGCGCCACCGATATCTGTCTCATAGTGGTAGTCTGGTTTCGCAAAGCGGAGATACCGGTGCAGGGCTACCAGATAGATGAGGTACTGCAGGTCATATTTATGATGGCTGATAGCGTCTTTCAGGCGCGCAGGCGTGTAATCCGACCAGGCGTCTCCGAGATAGTTGGATTTGAAGTCGACAAGGTAGTAACTGCCGTCATGAACCAGAACCAGATCAATGTAACCGGTCATCATGCCGCAGACATCTGTCAGGCGGTACTCTGCCGCGTCATTCAGGTAACCATGACGACGGATCTCGTCAAGGAATGCCTGCCCCGTATTCAGTGGAAAATGGAATTCAAGTTCGTTCAGTCTGGCCTGATCAGTAACATCACAGAGCCGGAAATCTGATGGCAGACCCAGGGGTGTCGTCAGGATGTTGTGCAACCAATGGTCCAGCACCCGGGCCAGCTCGTCGGTATCCTTTCTGAAACCCATACGCGCAATACAGTGTTCGACTGCCTGCTGACAGTCGGTTTCAGTTGGGTTAAAGCTGATTTTTTCCAGCAGAGCATGAAGGGCTACGCCTATACGCGGTCCTTTGGGAAAGGTCAGCTGCGACAGGGCACTGGATGTGAAAGGCGTAGCCGCTCCCTGGATGTCGTCGTCCTGAAACCCTGGAATCTCGTGACCTTCATGCCCGGCGCCGGAACTTTCCAGTAATCCTGCCAGTCCCGTGTAACTGTGCACCCGCCAGGTATCTGCAACCATGGGTTCTGGCGGTGGCGGCTGCAGGATTCTGGCAGGCTTTGCCAGGGGAACTGCGGGTGCCGTGATGGTATCGGTACTGCGCAGCTCGAACAGGGTCTGCGGCAGAGTCCGGAATGCATGCTGCAGGCTGTCCAATTCCCAGCTGTCGAGCGAGAGCAGAGTCGCGGCAGCCGATTTTGCACCGTCCTTGCTGATCGGGAAGTTGATATAGCAACGGGCCCGGGCCCGGGTGATTGCCACATAAAGCAGTCGTATATCCTCGCCCAGATTCTCGACGGCATTCTGTTTAAGATCTTCCGCGACCGGGACCAGTTTCAGGCGGGTGGTAAACCGTTCCTGCTGCACTTCATGAATCATCACAGGTGCCTGGTTGTTGCCGCGACGATTGCTGAAAACCGGATTGGGAATGAAGACAATATCGTATTCCAGTCCCTTGGCGGCATGCATGGTCACAATCTTGATGAGATCCTGATCGCTTTCAAGCCGCATTTGCTGAAGCTCCGGTGGATCGCCCCTGACGCTGTCGTCATCATGGGCTTGTTCTGTCTCGCGCGTTAACCAGGCAATCAGCTGATGTTGACCAGACCGTAACGAGGACTCGGTCTGCAGTAGTTCGGTTAAATGCCGGTAGTCTGTCAGCAATCGCTGTCCGTCATCCCGCGACAGCCAGTGCCGGGCCATATTGCGATTCACCATCAGCCGGTGCAGGGCGGTGGCGATACTGCCGCGGCTCCAGAGCTGATGATAGTCCTGGAATTCCCGCAGAATTATATCCTGCCGGGCGATGTCAGCTTCCCAGTCTGACAACTCTGTCAGGGTGGCGCCCATCAGACTGGTGGCGAGCGCCGTACGAACCGCCGGATCATTGTGGGGTTCTGCCATCGCCTGCAGAATCAGGACCAGATCGCGGGCCATGGCGGTGCTGAAAACACTGTCCCGTGACAGAGAAACTGAGCTGATGCGATGTTCGGCCAGCGCAGCTTTCATCATTGCTGCCTCCTGCCGGGTTCTGACGAGGACCGCAATCTGGCCTGCACGTAAAGGCTTTCCATCGATCAGACTGTCCCGGGTCAGCAACTGCTGAATATCCGCTGCTGCAGTTACCATGGAGGTCTGCCGGACTGCCAGGCTGGCGCGGTCTGACTCCGGGTTGGGAATCAGCGTGAAGGCGAAGGGTTTCTGTGGCTGCGAGTCCAGCACCAGAGCTCGTTTGTTGGCCGTGTCCGCTGCCTTGACCGGTGTGAAGGGAATGTCAGCATCGTTCAGAAAACTGCCAGGGCGATCAAACAGATGGTTGCAGCCGTTCACCATATCAGCGCTGGAGCGATAGTTGGTATCCAGTGAATGAATAGCATCGGGACCCGTATCGCGCCGGGCATTGATATAGGTATAAACATCAGCGCCACGAAACTGGTAGATCGCCTGTTTCGGGTCACCGATCAAAATCAGACTGCTGTCAGGTGCAGCATCATAGATGCATTTGAAAATCGTGTACTGGGTGTCATCGGTATCCTGGAACTCATCAATCATCGCGACGGGAAATTGCCGGCGCAGATTTTCCGCCAGTACGGGACCGGTTTCGCGAGCGGTCAGGGCTGCACAGACACTGGCCAGTAAATCGTCTGGCGACAGTTCGCCGGTTCGGGTTTTCAGTGCGGTCAGACGTTCCCGGCACGAGGCGATGACGTCAAACCACAGGCGTTCGCGACAGCCCATAATCGTCTCGTTCAGCGGCTGTAACTCATCCAGGTCGGCCAGAAAGGGTAAGGCGGGTAATTCAAAGCCCTTCTTCATCGCGGCGCTCAGAACCTCCGGGTTAAACAGCAAGAGGTCATCGCTCCACAACTGCCCGGACTCGCAGTAGGCATGCATGCGCTTTTTAATTGCATTCATGGGTTTGCTGTTGCCAGACAACCCCGCCTCGCGAAACCAACCAGTCATGTCATCGCTGCTGCCGAATGCCAGCCAGGCAGCTTTGAAGCGCTGAATGGCGGCTTCTGTTTCCGCGATCCTGGCCATGGAACAGCGTGGTTCATCGGTTTCCAGCCGGGCACGAAACACATAGCCGGCGATATCCCGCTGCAACCGTGCCGGGTCTGGCCACTGGGTCAGGGCAAGCTCCCGCGCCAGTCCCTGCAGTGGCAGAATCGTGCTGCGGAAACAGTCCTCGGTGACTGATTTCAGCATCAGTACATTGTCGGCATCCAGATTCAGATTGAACAGGGTATGGGTACTGAATGCGTTTTCTGCCAGCACCCGCTGGCAAAAGCCATGAATGGTGAAGATGGATGCATCATCCATCAGTTGCGCTGCTGCCGTCAGGCGAATTACCGCCCCCCGGACGTCTGGTAGTCGCTCACCGAGTTCAGTGAGAAACGGGTCCTGCGTGGCTTTCTCACCACTGAGATGGTCCCGTGCTTCGGTGATCCGGGTTCTGATTCTTCCGCGCAATTCTTCGGTTGCTGCGCGGGTGAACGTCAGTACCAGAATCTCGGTAACTGTCAGCGGCCGCCCCAGAGACGGACAGGATTCCAGCAACAACCGCAGATAGAGATTGGTGATCGTGTAGGTCTTGCCTGTGCCGGCGCTGGCTTCTATAAGCTGACGACCCTGTAAAGGGAAGTCTGCGAGGTTAAGCTTTCTGACCATGTTCAGCGCTTACCTCCTTTAGCCGATGAACCGGATGCTGCGGCATAGAAAGGTGAGTACAGCAACACCGCGTACTCACGAATCGCCGCCAGCACCGATTCGTCATAGCCTTCAAAGGCTCTGGCAAAGTATGGATCGTCAGCCTCACTGCCGACAGCCCTGCTGTCGGGCTGTTTCAGCTGCTTATCCTTCAGCAGGAACAGCCCGGTTTCTGGCTGGAAAGGTAAGGGCGATCTGATGCCCTGGCTGAACAATGCCAGCCATACTGCCATTTCAGCCCTGGCGTCGTCAGGGCTCATTGGCGGGTTTTCATGGCGCACTATTTTGTCACCGGATTCCCGGTTGATCAGCAGACTGCTGACAGGTGAGTCCAGCACCAGACTCGCGAATGCCTGGGCAATCCGGTTGCTGAGCAGGTCCGTGCCCCGTTGCTTGCCTGACCGCCAGGATAATACCCTGTGGTCAAGGGTAACAAAGCACTCGCCGGAGACGATCTGTAAGTGTCCGTCAACGGGTAATTCAATCTCGCCACTCAGTTTAGTCAAGCTGCCGGCAGCACTGATATCTTCATAGAGCTGGCCAGCGCCAGCGACAGCCGCCTGCAGCTGTGATCGGCCGAGGCTGTTATTCATCAGGGCGCCAGAGGCCAGGGTCTCCGTCACGAACCGGTCCAGTGGCTGGCCTGCCAGCAAGTGATTCAGTGCATTGTCACGAAGCTGATATGCCAGCAGATTGTCCGGGCTGAAGGTTTCGGTCTCTGCCATATCCTGAGCCGCGAGGCTGAAACGCACTCGCAGGGAGTGCTCGAAGAAATAGCGCACGGGGTTAGCGAAAAATCGCTGCAGTTGTTGCAGTTCCAGATTGTCCGGCAGGGCCGCGTCAAGTTCGGTGTCAGTAAATTCTGGTCTGGGCTCGGGATTGTTCAGCGCCCCGAACCAGGTCTGGTCATAGGTATGGAAGTGACTGCCTGCAGTGTAATAAACATCGCTGAAGGGCTGCAGTGGATGGGACTGGCTGATGCGCTGAAGATAATCAGGGCCGAACACTGCTGTCAGATAGTCCTGCCATTCCGCAACCAGCACCGACGGCGGCAATGTCTGGTTGTCTTTGCCACTGTGACCCTGATAGCTCACGTAAAAATGATCCTGAGCGGAAATCAGTGCTTCCAGAAACAGATAGCGGTCGTCCAGGCGTCGCGACCGGTCACCTTTGCGGTAGCTGCCGGTGCGGATCAGATTAAGGCCGGATTCCCGTTCCCGGCGTGGATAATCCCTGTCGTTCATACCCAGCAAGCCGACAACCCGGAACGGGATGCTGCGCATGGGCACCAGTGTGGCAAAGGTAATTCCACCCCGCAGAAAACGCGAGTTACGGTCACTGGCGGTTATTTCGCTGGTCAGCCAGTACTGAATAACCGCTGGTGAAACCGCCAGCTGCCGGGATTCTTCGTGCAGGTTACTGAGCTGCTGCTGCAGCAGGTCAGTCAGCCACTGCAGTTCGAGTTCCTCGGCGCCCTCGGGAGCAAAGAAATCGCTGGTCAGGGCTAACAGCAGCTGATGCCACTCCGCCAGTGGCCGGGGGCTCATCAGCGCGTCACTGAGCTGACCGAGACTACGGATCAGGTGGATAAACCGGCCCAGCAGATCACCGTCACCCGACTCCACATCGTAAGGCAGAATCCCATGCTGTACGCCACTGGCAGAATCCGCGATATAACCCATCAACAGACGTTCAAGGCCAAAGGCCCAGGTGTTTCCATGATCCTCCGGCAGCTCCCACTGGGAGGACTTGCTCGCCGCATTCAGTCCCCAGCGTATGCCGGTGCCGGCAATCCACTGGCGGATTCGGGCCTGATCCTCGGTCCCGAATTCAAAACGCCGGGCAATGGCTTCAGTACCGATCAGATCAAGAACATCGTTGCTGCTGACGCGGCTGCTACTGAGCCGTAGCAGTTGCAGGCAGGCGGCCAGCACCGGTGTCTCGCCATCATTGAGCACATCGGCGATGGTGTAATTGAGTTTGCCGCGAAAAACACTGTCGATATAGGGCGCATAGGCACTGATATCCGGCGACATAATCATAATATCGTTAGTCTGAATAGTGTTGTCAGCGCTGATGACATCCAGCAGATAGTCCAGCAGGACTTCGACCTCCCGCAGCATGCTGTGGCAGTCACGGATGGCAACTGACTGATCATCGCCAGCGACTGACAACTGACCATGGTGCCCCTGCTCACTGAACACACCCCCATAGCTCATATCAAGGATGTCGTTCTTGACCCGTTGCAGCGCAGTGTCAGCCCCGTATGGCTGAAAATCTTCGACTGTATTGGCCTCGTCAGCTTCCAGCAGCATCTCCAGAAACTCGCGGCCCTGCTTGCCCATGGATGACAGCAGCGGATTGCCGATTGTCAGGTAATCGTCATCGGTCAGGGCGTCATCATGGTCCATCAGTTGCCGGACTGAACGGCGCGCCAGATCGCTGGTGGATACAATATCTCCCCAGTAGTGTTCGCAGGGATTCAGAAAATACACATCGACGACCTGATGGCGTGCCACGGCCTGTAATGTCTGCAGCTGCAGAGCCGGCAGGGACGCGGCACCGATCACGGAGATGTGGGCGGGCAACAAACGGGGTTCAAAACCGCTGTCCGCAAGCACCGACATCAGTGACCTGTGTAATGCCGCCCGGTGAGGTTCAGTTATCTGCGCCCGCAGTTGACGCCAGATGTCTGCCTGCCAGTGATTCGCGTCGGGCGTGGCCGGATCCTGATTTTCCCAGCCTTCTATCCAGTCTGGCCGGTACAGCAGGTATTCATCGAAGACTTCTGCCAGCTTCTCTGCCAGTTGAAAGGCTCTGAGCTGTGGGTCGCCCTCAGCTTCGATGTAACGGCTGACATCCTTTGGCAGACTTTCTGTTTGTGTGATGAACTGACTGGCGAGATGCCAGGTAAGGTTACGCCGGTCAAAGGCCGACGCTTCCGGTAGCAGATCTGAAGGCAGGCAGCGGCGGTAAAGATCCCAGATGAATTCGGCGGGCATGCAGGTCTGTATGTTGGCCGCAATGCCCAGCGAGCGGGCCAGCGCGTGTTTGATCCACTGGCCCATGCCATGACTTTGCACCAGTATCACCACCGGAGCCAGAGGTTCCAGAGGTCTGGCCCGGATCCGCTCTGCCAGGCATGTGACCAGCAACTCCATCTGGTTGGACTGAATGACATTTAACATCGGGGGCAGACATGCTCCTGCAGTGGGCCTGAGTGTTGGGGGAGTTTAACCTCTTTTGCCTGCTGGTGGGTTTTCAGCGCAGGGCCAGGCTGCGGATTTCACGCCTGGCCAAAACCTGTGATACAAGAGTGAACGAGTTACCGACTTACAGCGTATGAAACGTTCATGAATACCATAAACAGACAATCTCTTGGCGGAATCATCATTGCGCTGATTCTGGGTAGCCTGATCGCACTGGCTGGCAGTTACAACAGTATCCCCTTTGCCGGGGTCCGGTTGTTTGCAGTCTGTGCTGTGCTGGCTTTCGTTATTCAGTGGCTGGCGTTTATCCCGGCCTGGTTGCTGCGGACAGAACATTTTTATGATCTCACCGGTGGCGTTACCTATCTTTCCCTGATCGTGCTGGTCGTGGTTGCCCAGCCTTACCTGGATGTGCGTGGCGGCCTGATCGCTGCCATGTGCGGTGCCTGGGCCATCAGGTTATCCACCTTTCTGTTTTCACGGGTGAAAGCAGATGGTTTCGACAGGCGGTTTAACAGTATCAAACACATCCCGTTGCGGTTCCTGATGACCTGGACCCTGCAGGGATTGTGGGTGCTGACGACCTTCTCGGCAGGGCTGGCAGTGATGACGTCTTATCAGCAGGTGCCTATGGAGATATTTGGGTGGGTCGGATTGTCGCTCTGGATCCTGGGTTTTGGCATCGAGGTCGTTGCCGACCATCAGAAGCGCATGTTCAGGAAGCAGCCGGAAAATCGCGATCGTTTTATCACCACCGGGCTGTGGGCCTGGTCCCGGCACCCCAATTATTTTGGTGAAATCCTGTTGTGGACCGGGATCGCCGTAATGGCAGTTCCGGTGCTGGTTGGCTGGCAGTATGTGACTCTCATTTCGCCTCTGTTCGTCTTCTGTCTGCTGAAGTTTGTCAGCGGAGTCAGCATGCTGGAATCCAGCGCCAACAAGCGCTGGGGCAACGAGCCTGAGTATCAGCACTATCGCGACAAAACGCCTGAACTGATAATGATGCCGCCGCGCTGAGCACTGGCTGCGGCAGGCGTTTCCCAAATCCCGCAGGGTGTGATAAGAAGGCTTATTCAACTCAGAATGAGCCCCGCAATGAGCAGCACTTCCTACCGCACCCTCGGAATTCTCACCATCGCCCAGGCGTTCGCTCAGTGTGCACCGCCGGTGGTGGTGCTGCTGGGTGGTATCGTGGGTACCCGGCTGGCGCCGGACCCCAGCCTGGCTACCATGCCTATCGCTTTTATGATTGTCGGCACTGCGCTGTCCACCGTGCCTGCAGCCCTGTTGATGCAACGGTTAGGTCGCAAGACCGGCTTTATGTTATCCGCCTGTTCCGCGACGCTGGCAGGCGTGCTGGCCGCTTTTGCCATTTCAATTGCAGAATTCTGGCTTTTCTGTCTGGCCACCATGATGATTGGCAGCAATAACGCCTTCGTTCAGCAATATCGTTTTGCAGTCGCTGAATCGGTGCCGGATACCCGGGTAGGGCAGTCCCTGTCCATTCTCATGCTGGCAGGGGTAGCAGCAGCCTGGATGGGCCCGGAGGTGGCTGAACGGCTGCATGATGTCGGTCCCTGGGGAGAATTCAGTGGTTCTTTCCTGGGCATCAGCGCGCTGATGGTAATAGCGCTGATTATGCTCGGGCTTTACGAAAACTCTGACCTGCCTGTCCCTCAGGCGACCGAGGCGCACCGCTCCATGTTCGAGATTGCCAGTCAGCCTTTGTTTCTGCTGGCTGCCGGTTCAGGCGTTGCTGCCTATGCGATCATGAGTCTGATCATGACCGCCACACCGGTGAGCATGCACACCGTGGATCATTTCAATCTCGAAGACACCACCTGGGTGATTCAGAGCCATGTGATGGCAATGTACCTGCCTTCGCTGTTCAGCGGTTTCCTGATCCAGCGCTTTGGTGGGCATCAGATTGTCGTGCTGGGTCTGGCACTGATGTTTGCCTGCCTGCTGGTGGGCTACATTGACAGGCATCTGATTCACTACTGGGGTTCGCTGGTCCTGCTGGGAGTTGGCTGGAATTTCCTGTTCCTTGGCGGTACCACGCTGCTGACCCGTACCTACCGTCCGGAAGAGCGCTTCCGGGTTCAGGCGATGAATGATTTTATGGTCTTCTCGCTGCAGGCCTGTGCTGCGCTCGGGTCCGGTTATATTCTGCTGGGCTTTGGCTGGAACTGGCTGCTGGGTCTGTCAGTGCCACTGCTGTTGATACTCATTGTGCTGTTTATTGCGGCCTGGCGCACCGGCGACCTGATACCGGCGCCGGCTAAAGCAGCTCAGGGGTAAGCCAGCGGGCGCTCTTTTCGCGCCAGCTGGTGAACAGCCTGCCCAGCGAGTTCAGGTGCTGATAATACTCACTGGCAATCTGGTCCAGCCGTTCGGTATCTGACGCCAGCGCTTCAATCTGTAACCAGTCCCGCCACGACTGAACCAGAGCCCAGTCTGATTCATCGATCAGACAGTTGGGCATGCGGTAGTGGAATGCAGGGCGTGGTTTCACCCGGTCGTCCTGTACCGTGTTCTGAACCCGGTCTTCGTCCACATGGGCGAATATTGGCAGCATATCCAGCGCACGATTGCGGGTTGGGTTGAAGGTCAGGTAGTCATCAATCAGAGCTGTCATGGTGGGTGCGTAACCAGGCTTCAGCAGGAAGCGGGCATAATCATGATCAAAACCATCTATATAGGGGGTGATCTTGCGGCTCAGGTCGATATTGCTCCGGTGTTTCAGCCAGTCAAACAGGCACAGAAAGGCGCGCAGATAGTTAAACAGGGTCGTCGGTTCAAGGTCTGGTAACTCAGGGTTCAGGTGTAAACCGAAGGCGTACTCAGCTGCATGACCCGTTCCCCGGGCGCCGGCCTGCCGCAAGGATTTGATCAGATCTTCCAGCGCGAAGGCTTCGGTAACCGGAATTGGCGGCGTAACGATCTCATAGGGCACCAGTTGTCTGGCGATCAGTGCCAGAACAGATTCCGCCAGATTCTCAATATCGTCGCTCTGGTCGTGACCATTCTTCTCCCGCCCGAGCTTTTTCAGATAGCTGTAGTCCAGCTCTATTCCGAAATCACCAAAGCGGGTCCCGCGCACGAAGATCTCATAGTCCGAAACGACATCCAGTTCGCCCCCCAGGTGTTGCTGGCAGAGTCTGGCGATATCATTAATTTCAAGGCCAGCGAACTCCAGTTCCACACCAATGCGACGGGTGTTGCCATTGTGTGATTGCAGCTGCATGGGTAACGGCCACAACGAAGCTCGGTAGTCAGCGAAAGACATGGTCGGGTACTCAGTTCGGGTGAGAGGGCATTCTACCATGCCTCTGCCGGTCGCTGGCTGTTCACGTATACTCAGCTGCTGAGTAGAGAAGGAGAAGGCCCATGAATGATGATCTGCAGGATGCCGGGCTGATGGTAATCACGGGTGGCGGCCGTGGCATCGGCGCTGCAACGGCCTTGTTGGCCGCCCGGGCCGGCTACGATGTCTGCCTCAGCTACCGGTCGGATGAACAGGCAGCAGGGCAGGTGGCAGCGCGAATCGAAGCTGTTGGGCGCCGCGCCTGGACAGTGCAGGCGGATGTCAGCAATGAGGCAGACATTACCCGGCTTTTTCGGTGCGTGGATAACACCGGCCGGCGGCTCAGCGTACTGGTTAATAATGCGGGTACGCTGGAAACCCATATGCCCGTCGCAGAGATGACTGCCGCCCGGCTGCAGCGGGTATTCGCGACCAATATCACCGGCAGTTTTCTGTGCGCCATTGAAGCGGTAAAGCGAATGGCAATCAGCCGTGGCGGAGCAGGTGGTGCGATCGTTAACGTCTCTTCCGTCGCCAGCCGTCTTGGGTCCCCCAACGAATATGTAGACTATGCCGCGTCCAAAGGGGCGATAGATTCTTTCACCATCGGTCTCGCCAAAGAGGTGGCGATGGATGGCATCCGGGTGAATGCCGTTCGTCCCGGTGTCATCTATACAGACATACATGCTCTGGGCGGCGAACCAGACCGGGTAGACCGCGTAGCCGGTATGGTGCCGATGGGCAGGGGCGGGCAACCACAGGAGGTTGCGGAAGCAATCATGTGGCTGGCTTCGACGCAGTCATCCTATACCACCGGTACCTTGCTGGATGTATCTGGTGGACGCTGAGTCCTGGCATTCAGCCTGGTTGGAGGCAGCAACGAACTGAGCTATGGTAGCGGCAGAAGTTAATGAGGGTGACTGATGAGTGATGAATATTTGTTTTCAGGACTGAAAGTCCTGGATGTGGGTACCTGGATTGCCGGACCTGTTGCTGCCACCATTCTGGCTGATTTTGGTGCCGATGTGATCAAGGTTGAGATCCCCGGAGATGGTGATCAGTACCGTGCCATCTCTGCGTTACCGGGCTTTCCCGATGCCGATTCCAACTACATGTGGCAGATGGACGGTCGTAACAAGCGCTCACTGGCGCTGAATCTGAAGACCCCTGAAGGCATGGCGGTGTTGCATAAACTGATTGCCGAATGCGATGTTTATGTCACTAACCATCCCTATCCCATGCGCGAAGCGCTGGGGTTATGTTATGAAGATATCAGGGCAATCAAACCCGATGTCATTTATGCCTCGCTCACGGCCTATGGTGAACAGGGACCAGACCGGAACCGCGAAGGTTTCGATCTGGTAGCCTACTGGGCGCGTACCGGTCTGATGGACCTGGTACGGGACCCCTCGGGTTCACCAGCCCAGGCCATACCAGGCATGGGAGACCATCCCTCTGCGGTCACGCTTTATGCCGGCATCGTGACTGCGCTGCTGAAAAAAGAGCGCACCGGTGAAGGCAGTTTTGTTCATACCTCGCTGCTGGCTAATGGATTATGGTCGGCATCCTGCATCGCTCAGGCAGGCTTTGCTGGCGGCAGCTATGACAGCTATCGGGAGGTCAAGGCATCAACCCGTTTTGGCACCAGCCTTTACCGGACACTGGATAACCGCTGGTTGCAGTTCAATATGGTGCGGGAAGAGAAAGATCTCATCCGGCTGTTTGAAACCATGGGGTTGGGCGATCTCATCCGGGATGATCGTTTCAGTACACCGGAAGCCCGGGCTGAACACGGCGACGAACTGGTACACATCGTTCGTGATGTCATCGCGATTCACACATCAGATGAATGGCTGGCGCGGTTTGCCGCTGCCGGGGTGAATGGCAACCGGGTGGGGATTGTCGAAGAAACCGTCAACGATGAAATGATTTACCTCAACAAAATGGTTGTGGCGCCGGTGGATGGTTCGACGGAAATGCCGTGGGTGATCAATCATCCGATCAAAGTCAGTAACGTGCCACAGATTGGTCCGACCCGGGCGCCGGATGTTGGGGAGAATTCGGCGGATATTCTGGCCGAACTGGGTTATTCGGAAGAGCAGATTGCAGAGTTGCGCAGCAAGCATGTCATCTGACCGGCTGCCTGTGATTCCGGCAGACATGAACGGCAAACAATCAC
>JAGRIO010000527.1 GCA_020443225.1 Pseudomonadales bacterium | reverse complement strand
GTTCAGGCAGCGCGGGGGAAAAATGTCACCGCAGTCACGTCCTACGGTCCTGTACGTGGCCGCACCCTTGATGGCGTCCATTGCTTCAAAGGCATTCCCTATGGGCGCGAAACCAGTGGCAAGCGTCGGTTTATGCCGCCGCAGCCCCCAGTTCCCTGGGCAAGACCACTGAATGCTGAAGAATATGGCCCGGCTTCACCGCAAGCGGGGCAGTATCCTGATCAGAGCGAAGACTGTCTGGTCATGAATGTCTGGACCCGGGGACTGGATGATGCCGGCAAGCGCCCCATTATGCTGTGGTTGCATGGCGGTGGGTTTCAGTCGCTGTCGGGTTCCAGCCCGATCTACGATGGTACTAACCTGTGCCTGCGTGGTGATGTCGTAGTCATGGGGCTTAACCACCGACTGAATATTTTCGGATTCCTGCATCTCGGTGACATCGCCGGTCAGCATTATCAGGATTCCGGTAATGTCGGCATGCTGGATATTGTGGCTGCGCTGCAGTGGATTCAGGACAATGCGGAACACTTCGGCGGAGATCCGGATAATGTCACCATCTTCGGCGAATCCGGTGGTGGCCGGAAAGTTTCTACCCTGATGGGAATGCCGGCGGCCAGGGGGCTGTTTCACCGGGCGATAGTTCAGAGTGGCCCGGGCTTGCATCTGCAACCGAGAGACAAGGCTAATGATGTTGCACTGGCTGTGCTGGCAGAGTTGGGCCTGAAGCCCAGTGAATATTCCCGCCTGCACGAACTGCCGAAGGAAAAACTGATCGCTACCTACACCAGCGTGACAGGTCGCTTCGATGCCGATACCCGCAGTAAGGGCAGATTTGAGCATCGCGGGCTGGTGCCGACAGTGGGTGTCCCCAGTTTGCCCGACTACAGTTTCGATCCTGTGGCTTCACCCTTGTCGGCAGAGGTGCCGTTGCTGATCGGGTCGAATCGTCATGAAATGACCTATCTGTGGCGTCGTGATAAAGCCGTCATGGAACGCACGCTGACCCGGGAAGCGCTGCTGGCACGGCTGAAAATCTTCACCAGTGAAGAAGCGGAAAGGGTGCTGGAAGTCTATGAACGACTGTACCCGGGCCTTGCGCCTGCAGTGTACCTGGTGATGATTGTCTCAGACCGGACCTACCGTTCTGATTCCATCACTATCGCACAACGTAAGGCGATGCAGGGCGCAGCGCCCTGTTATGTGTATCTGTTCGAATGGGAAACCAACCCAGTGATGCTGGCCCATCACGCACTGGAGATCACCTTCGTGTTCGACAATACCAGCCGTGAGCCCGACATGTCCGGCGGCACGCCAGAGGCAGCGGCACTGGCCGCAAAAATGAGTGAAGCCTGGATTGCGTTTGCCCGCACCGGCAACCCCAATACGGGCAATCTGCCAACCTGGAAACCCTATTCACTGCAGGACCGGCACACCCTGTTGTTCAACAACGAGTCCCGTCTGGTCGCTGATCCTGATGCGGAAGTTCGTCAGTTATGGGCGACTATCTGACATGAAGCGCTTCTGAGATGCCAAAGCCGGTACTCTGGTTCGTCACCGACCCCATGTGCAGCTGGTGCTGGGGTATGTTGCCGGACTTTGAGCAGGTCCGGCTTCATCTCGGTGATTCGGTGGAATACGAGCTGATGCTGGGTGGTGTGCAACTGGGTGCTAAAGGCCAGCTGGCCAGCTACAACGAGACCATGTTATTCAGCCTGTGGCGGGAAGTAAC
This sequence comes from Pseudomonadales bacterium, assembly GCA_020443225.1. Classification (GTDB taxonomy): domain Bacteria; phylum Pseudomonadota; class Gammaproteobacteria; order Pseudomonadales; family Azotimanducaceae; genus UBA4582. Next base: position 71 of record JAGRIO010000527.1, on the reverse strand, counting down.
CGCCGTGACAGGTCAGCAGTTCAGTGGCCGCCTGCCGAATACACCAGGCTTTCGATATCACAGTGAAATGG
>JAGRIO010000526.1 GCA_020443225.1 Pseudomonadales bacterium | reverse complement strand
AAAAAGGTGTAAGCTTAACGCCTTTATGCAAGTCATACCGGGGTCAGGGGACAGTGAGCAGACAGGAAGCGAAATCCATTAAACCGGATATCACACTCAATCTTCGCAGTGTGCTGAATGATCTGGTCACTGACGGTCGCCTGTCCACGGAAGATGCCGAAAAACTGTCGATGAAGACCCGCAGCAAGGCGCAGCTCAACTGGCATCCGCTGGAACTCATTGCAGAGGAAGAACCCGTTGACCAGAAAAATCAGGCCAGAAACCTGGACCTTGAGACCCTGACCCTATGGCTGTGTGAGCGGGCCAAACAACCCTATAAACGTATAGATCCCCTGAAGATCGATGCCACTATCGTCACCAAGGTGATGTCGGTGGAGTTTGCCCGCCGTCATGAACTGCTGGCGCTGGAAGTTCGTGATGACGAAGTTGTGATCGCGACTGCCCAACCTTATGTCTATGGTTGGGAAGCAACCATCATGCAGTCACAGCCAGGCAAGGTGCTGACCCGGGTGATCGCTAACCCCGCTGATATTCGCCGCTATACCACTGAGTTCTATCAGATGGCTAAAAGTGTCAGTCAGGCCCATGCGGCCGGGCTGAACACCAGCTCTCTCAGCAACCTGGAACAGATGCTGGAGCTGGGCCACATCGATGCGATGGAAGCCAATGATGCTCACATCGTTAATATTGTGGACTGGCTGCTGGGTTATGCATTTACCCAGCGTGCCAGTGATATTCATCTTGAACCCCGGCGTGAAAAAGGCCGCATTCGTTTCAGAATCGACGGCGTATTGCACCTGGTCTATGAATTGCCATCACCGGTGATGACGGCGGTTACGAGTCGCCTCAAAACCCTGGGAAGAATGGATGTCGCAGAAAAACGCCGCCCGCAGGACGGACGTCTGAAGACCAAGACACAGGAAAACCATGAGGTCGAACTGCGTCTTTCTACCCTGCCAACCGCTTTTGGCGAGAAGATGGTCATGCGAATATTTGACCCGGATATTCTGCTGAAGACGTTCGAGCAACTCGGGCTTGCCAATGAAGATCTGGAACGCTGGGAAAGTATGGTCAAGAATCCCAACGGTATTGTGCTGGTGACCGGACCGACAGGCTCTGGTAAGACCACAACCCTTTATTCCAGTCTCAAGCGTCTGGCAACGGAAGATGTCAACGTCTGTACCATTGAAGACCCGATTGAAATGGTCGAACCGTCATTCAATCAGATGCAGGTACAGCACAACATTAACCTTAACTTTGCAGATGGTGTTCGTGCGCTGTTACGACAGGACCCCGACATCATCATGGTTGGCGAGATCCGCGATCTCGAAACCGCTGAAATGGCTATTCAGGCGGCTCTGACCGGCCATCTGGTGATCTCGACCCTGCACACCAACGACGCTCCTTCGGCGATTACCCGGTTACTGGAACTTGGGGTTGCACCTTATCTGATTAAGGCAACGGTGCTGGGTATCATGGCACAACGGCTGATTCGTACCCTGTGCCCGCACTGTAAAAGCCGAATTGATGTTGATGAAGAAGGCTGGAAATCCCTCACTATGCCCTGGAAGATGTCGCCGCCGAAAAGTATGTATGGTCCGGTCGGTTGTCTTGAGTGTCGTGAAACCGGTTACCTGGGGCGGGAAGGTATCTATGAATTGTTACCGGTAACCGATCACATTAAACCCAAAATCAATGACCAGGCTGAAATTGGAAAGTTGCGCCTTACCGCGATGAAAGAGGGAATGAAAACCCTGCGCCTCAGTGGTGCCATGAAAGTCGCGCAGGGCAAGACAACAA
>JAGRIO010000525.1 GCA_020443225.1 Pseudomonadales bacterium | reverse complement strand
CCAGGCAGACGATGCCCCGGTCATCGTCGCCCCGGATGACTCTGCCCGCTGTCTGCAAAACCCGGTTCATGCCTGGCAATACATAGGCGAAATCAAAACCACTACCCTGATCATCGCGCTGATCAAAATACTCCCTGATCAGTTCGCGTTCGGCTGCCGGCTGTGGCATTCCCACGCCGATAATCACTACACCAATCAGACGCCGACCCTTGAGATCAATACCTTCGCCAAATAAACCTCCCATGACGGCAAATCCCACCAGGGTTTCCGTAGCATCTTCACGAAAGGCTGCAGTAAACGCCTGTTGTTCCTCTTCCGTCAGACCTGGCGTCTGCTGCAGCACACTGATATGGCCATAACGTTCGCGAAACTTACCAGCTACCTCGTTTAAATAGGCGTAGGAAGGTGCAAAGACCAGATAGTTGCCCTGCTGTGCCGAAACAATTGTATGAATCAGATCCACCAGGTCGTAGAGGCTGGCATTCCGGTTACGGTAAGTCGTGGAGATAAACGTGGTGATAAAAACGCCGAGGTGGTCAGGATCAAAAGGCGAACCTATACCGTACCAGGGTGCCGTATCTCTGACGCCCAGCAAGGTTCGGTAGTAATGTTGTGGTGCCATGGTCGCCGAGAAGCACACGGATGGTCCGGCCCGTTCAAACGCTTTCGCCAGCAACGGGCCGGGATTGATATTACAGAGCTGTACCCGGCAGTCGCCAGCCCGGCTGCGAGAAGCCTGACCTTCCACTCCGGCAGCACCCGGGGTGATCAGGCACCGGTAATGTTCATCAAAATATTCACTGACCCGCAGAAATCGCAGACAGTCAAACCAGCAGCGCAACATACCTTCATGCCGAACGGCATGGTCCGCAGACTGAAAGGCCAGATCAAAAGCTTCACAGAGCCTGCGCAGTGCATTAAGCAACTTATCGGGCAAGCTGTCCTGCACCCTTTCCTGAAGACGTCCCCGGTTACCATTCCCTGAGCTATCAGCCGGCTTGACCGCAGAACGTTCTTCATCCGCATCAACCGGGAGCTGTGGTGCCCGTGCCAGCGCCAGAATCTCACGGTTCACTGCCGCCAGCTGTTTCCCCAACAGGGGCCATTCGGTGCGAATTTCGCGGCGCAGATCCAGAAACATCGACTTCTGTAACGATGCGGAGAACATGTCTCTGCCTCTGTCGACCAGATTATGTGCTTCATCAATCAGCAACCCATGGCGGTCGTCTGCTGTTTCAAAGAATCTCCGCAGATAGACAGCCGGGTCAAAGACGTAGTTGTAATCACAAATCACTACATCGGCAATGACCGCCAGATCCAGGCCCAGTTCAAAGGGACACACCGTATGTTCCCTTGCCAGCGATTCAATCGCTTCCCGCGTCAGCGCCTGAGACTGCAACAAGGCATCGTTGAGAATGCCCGGCATCTTGTCATAGTAGCCACGGGCGTATTCACAGTGCTCCGGATCACAGGGCGCGCCCGGGTTAAAACAAATCTTATCCCGGGCAGTCAGGGTCACATCACGCAGCGGAAGTTGCTTCGCTCGCAGGTCGCTTACCGCAGCGCGCGCCATTTCCTGCCCCGATGACTTGGCCGTGAGGTAAAAAATCTTCTCCAGCCGACCTTCAGTGAAGGCCCTGACCGCTGGAAAAATACTGGCCATGGTCTTGCCGATACCAGTGGGTGCCTGCAGGACCAGTTGCTGCGAGCTGGTAAAAGCACGATAGACGCTTACTGCCATGTCCCGCTGACCAGGACGAAATTCACCATAGGGAAAAGTCAGTTCTGCCACACCGGCATT
>JAGRIO010000524.1 GCA_020443225.1 Pseudomonadales bacterium | reverse complement strand
GATCAACGCTAATGTGGCTGTGAGACCGGATCATGGTGTATTTCAGAAGTCCGGTTGGCCAGACAGTATTCGTACCCGACCAGAAATTCTGGATGAGGACTTCGACGCCGTATCCCGCCTGTTAGGTATCGAACATCCTCACACGGTTTCGCCCAAGGGCAATGCGGTAGATCAGCTTGCCCACAGCCTGGGTGCAGTGAAGGTCAGTCCCGCGCCGGTCACGGTTCGTTATCAAAGCGGTGAAAATCCGGTCGGTGTATTCCAGCCTGCCTGCACCGAGTGTGGTAATTGTGTAACTGGCTGTAATGTGGGTGCCAAAGGCACACTCACGACCAGTGCTATTCCGCTGGCCGTATCGGGCGGAGCTGACTTCTATACCAATACGACGGTCACAAGATTAGAGAAACTTTCCGACGCTCATGGCTATCGCTGGCGGGTGCGGGTCACGCCGACAGAGCAGCAACGTGGCACCCTGAAGCGCAAAGAGTGGTTCATTGAAGCCAGGGTTGTAATTCTGGCTGCCGGCACTCTCGGCAGCACAGAAATTCTGATGCGCTCACAAAGCGATGAGCTTACATTCAGCACGCAGCTGGGTAAGCGATTCTCTACGAATGGTGATGCTCTGGCGATGTCGTTTGGGCAACTCAACCCGGTGGGCGCTATTGCCGCACTGGATCAGCATCAACCCGATCGCAGACCTGGTGCGACCATAACCAGGCTGACCCGAGTCAGTGGCACAGACAAGTACGGTCGGCCGGTAGTGCTTACTCTGGAAGATGGCGCGGTACCCGCTGCTCTGGCTCGGGTATTTACTGAGATAACCACCACAGCAGCCATGGTCGGCCGGCTTGCCAGCGAAAAACTACCCGGCCTGATCGCTACTGACAGATCAGATCCGCTGGCCGCCAGTCATAAACAAGCCGATCATGCACAATTGCTGCTGGTGATGGGTAATGATGATTCAGCGGGCGAACTGGAATTTGTACAGGCAGCTTCCGGGCGGGTAGCCGATGGCGGTATCAGGGTGAATTGGCTGCAGGCTGCGGCCAACCCTGCCAGTCAGATGGCGCACGAATTGTTCAAAGGCCAGTCATTTGGTGGTGGATTTGATCATGGGCAGTACGTGCCGAATCCTCTCTGGCAGCTGTTACCGGAAGAAAGTGCCAGTATTCTCGGTGGTTCCCTGCCGGACCCCCGGGCTATCACAGTACACCCCCTCGGAGGATGCTGTATGGGGGACGACGTACAAAGTGGCGTGGTGAACGATTTCGGTCAGGTGTTCAATCCTGAGGGTGATTTGCATCCGGGCTTATATGTACTGGATGGTGCGGTGGTACCCGAAGCACTGGAGATAAATCCGTTTCTGACGATTTCTGCACTGGCCTGGCGGGGCGCCGGTCAGATTCTGAAGACGCATAATTTTCCTGCCAGACCTGCTGTGACTACCGTCAGTGATGAGGTTAAGGCCTATGCTGCCAGCCTGGTCAATCGTAACCCTTACGTGTCCAGGTCCCAGGCAGTAGCACTGACCATCAGTGAGCAGTTGTTTGGCCAGATACCCTCAAAAGGGAAATGGTTTGCAGCGATGCTGAAGGATGGTGAACGATGCTTTGCGCCAAACGGACTATTGGTACTGATTGATGTTACCCATCCGGATGCAGACCAGTGGCTTGATGCGCCGGGTGAAACACCTCTCGACAATGCGCGCATAGAGCTGCATCGCAATCCGCTGGGCGTCCGGCAGGCTGCGCTGCTAAACGCCACCGGTATTCCCCGTGAAAAACTGGGCACGGATACCCTCGT
>JAGRIO010000523.1 GCA_020443225.1 Pseudomonadales bacterium | reverse complement strand
CCTGATTGGCTTCGGCCCAGTCTTGCCAGGCGTTCTGCATGGCCAGATACCTGTCCGGAAACTGATCGCGCAAATCGGTGAATTCACCAGGGTCGCTGGCGATATTGTAAAGGTGCCACTCCCCGTCGCCCACCGGCGGCAGGTTTTTTACCAGCTTGAACTCTCCCTGAAACAGGGCGGCATGCCCGGTTAATTCATAGCCGATAACATCGGTGTCACTGTAAACCTGTTCTTGTTCACCCCGCAGCACAGGCATCAGGTCCCGCCCACTGATGGGAATCACCGGCCGGCCACCGAACCGGCCATCCGGTGGCGCCACACCCGCAAGGCTCAGAATCGTCGGTGTAATATCAGTCGCCCAGCTGAAGGCACTGGTGGTGTGAGGAACCGTGCTCAGTTTCTCACCCGCAATAATCAACGGGACCCGCAAGCCACCTTCGCCGGTATAGAACTTGTAGTATGCCAGCGGGCTGGCAGCGGCACTGGCAAAGCCCGGCCCAATCGTATTGTAGCTTCCCTTCAGCCCAAGGGTTTCATAGTCAGTACGATAGCCAAGACTATGAGGTATCTGTTTCGCCCGCAGCTGATCCGGGTCGGCGGCACCACTCGCCTCACTGCCATTGTCTGACGTAAAAATAAAAATGGTGTTTTCCAGTTGCCCGGTTTCCCGCAGATAGCTGATCAGCCTTCCTGTATGAAAGTCCATGGCTTCGATCATGGCGGCATAAACGGCCATACGCTTGGCTTCATAGCGCTTTCTTTCCGGGCTAAGAGCGTTCCAGTCACCACTGGTAGACATCTGCACCATTTGCGTCTGATCAGGTACCAGCCCCAGCGCTGCGGCATTCTTTAGTCGTTGTTGCCTGAGTTCGTCCCAACCCTGATCATAAACGCCCATATATCTGTCGATATATTCCTGGGGCGCCTGCACTGGCATATGCACAGCCTGAAACGGCACATAGGCAAAGAAAGGTTTACCATCCTGAAGGTTACTGTCGATAAAGCTAATCATCTTGTCGATCAGGAACTCCGACGAATAGAAGTCGTCAGGAAGATCATAAGGCTCACCGTCTGCATACCAGTTTGCCTGGTCATAAATCGGCAGATAAGGCCGCTGCTCCCAGTTATCTGCACCGGAATCCATCAGCGCGACAGTACGCTCAAATCCGCGCCTGCTGGGCAATTTGTCTGGCGTCGCACCCAGATGCCATTTACCAGCCATATAAGTGTGGTAACCGGCAGACTCCAGCAGGGTTGCGACAGTGACCACATTGTCACCAAGCACGCCACGATAATTATCATGGACCTGCTGCTCTGGCGGAATCATCTCTGGAATGTTAGGCACCCCGGCCAGATGATTATTAACCCCGGTAAGCAGCATCGCCCGCGCTGGCGCGCAGTTAGCAGCGGTGTGGTAATTACTGAAGCGTACGCCGGAGTTTGCCAACGCATCGATATTCGGTGTACTGACCTCACTGCCATAGGCGCCCAGATCGCTGAAACCCAGATCATCCGCCAGCAGAAACACGATGTTAGGGCGCTGACGGCGTTCCTGATTGGTTTCCGCTACAGCATGGCTGGCACAGAAGCACAGTAAGAAGACGACAATGAAGCGTGAATGCCGTTTCACGCGCTGGTTTCCTTTGCCGTGGATTCCAGAAAACGCATCAGTATCAGCAACAGACCAGCAATAACGACTTCTGGCATTATCAGGTCGATGGCCAGCGTCGCATCGTGAACTATCCAGGCGATCAGACGCCCAATCGCGGCGATGGCCAAAAGCATCACTGGTGGCCAGAGCCAGAC
>JAGRIO010000522.1 GCA_020443225.1 Pseudomonadales bacterium | reverse complement strand
CCGCACCCGGCTGGCAATTGAAAAAGATCTCAGCCAGTTGATTCGCCGCACGCCGGGCATCAGCGACACCGACATTGAACAGTTGTACCAGTGTTACGAACCCGTTTACGGAGACATAAGGGCTGCTGTCAGCAAGCGGGTCAATGCCAAACTCTGAATGTCCCGAAGTGATGAGTCAGTGAAAATTATCAGCAAAATAACCCTCCTGTTCTGCCTGTTGGTGTCAACTTTGGCGCTGGCAGAACAGGCTCTCGCAGCCGAACCCAGAATAGGTCTGGTACTGAGCGGCGGTGGTGCCAGAGGACTGGCCCATATCGGCGTGCTGCGCGCGCTTGAAGAACAGGGCGTCAGAGTCCATGCGATCGCAGGTACCAGCATGGGCGCCATCGTCGGGGCCCTGTACGCCTCTGGCAGGTCTCCGGACGAACTTGAGGAGATTGCCCTGTCTCTGAACTGGGCAGAGGCCTTTGCAGACCAGCCCACCCGGGATAAATTGTCTTTTCGCCGGAAACAGGATTCCAGAGACTACCTGGTCAAAACCCAGGCCACCCTGAAAGGCGGCGTCGTCAGCCTGCCCAAGGGCGTTATTCAGGGACAGAACCTGCAGCTTATCCTGCAACGACAGTTTTTCCATGTCAGTGATATCACCGACTTCGACAAGCTGCCAATTCCATTCCGTGCCGTCGCCAGCGATCTGGTCACCGGCGAGCCGGTGGTCTTCTCTGGCGGTTCCCTCGCCACTGCCGTTCGCGCCTCAATGTCCATTCCGGGCTTATTCGCGCCGGTAGAGCTTGATGGCAAAGTCCTGATAGACGGGGGCGTTGCCAACAATCTGCCGGTGGATATCGTCAAGGCAATGGGGGTGGACTATGTCATTGCCGTTGATATCGCGACCCCGCTTTACAGCGCCGAGCAGCTTGATTCCGTGGTACCGATCATTGAACAGTTGACCACGCTGCTGACCTTCAATCAGCAGCGCAAGCAATACGCACTTCTGACTGAAGATGACCTGCTTATCTCGCCACAGCTGGACGACATCAATACAGCAGCTTTTGAACGAACCCGGGACGCCATCACCCGTGGTTATCTGGCCGCGTCTGAGTTCCGCAGTGCGCTCGCCAGATACAGCGCCGGATCAACAGCAGCGCCGGCTGCAGATGCCGCGTTTGACCTGCCGGTCATTACGGAAATTACCATTGATAATGACTCACAGGTATCCGACAAGCTGATCGCTGCCAATATCCATCAGCCTCTGAATGAACCACTGAATGCCGCGCTGCTGGAACGGGACATGGAGATCATCTATGGCTACAGCTATTTCGAGGCTGCGAACTATGAGATCCATCCGTTGGCAAATGGCTATCAGCTGCGCATCGTCACCACTGAAAAATCCTGGGGACGTGATCTGCTGGGCGTCAGCTTTGAGCTGTCTACCGACAACGAGGGTGAGAGTGGCTATAACATTGGCGTAAACTACCGCAAAACCGGCGTCACCCTGAAAGGCGGAGAATGGTTTAATGTCCTGCAGCTTGGTCAGGATCCGCTGGTGCGCAGTGAATTGTATCTGCCGCTGGATTACAACCAGCGTTTCTATCTGGAACCTTATATTCGTTACAGCGAACGCAGCTTTAATAACGTCGTCGATGGTGAGATCAGCTCGCGCTTTCGTATTGACCAGTTGACCGCCGGCACCGAGCTGGGCACAGAAATTTCCAACCTGGCGATCCTCGCCATCGGTGCCGAATATCATACTGGTAATACCGACACGTTTGTGGGGCCAGGTACCAGTACCGATGAATTCCGCGACAGCG
>JAGRIO010000521.1 GCA_020443225.1 Pseudomonadales bacterium | reverse complement strand
CTTCGCTGTGTAAGCGGCAGACTTCTGACAATCAGTTGGCTAAGCCTGCGTTCTTCAGGGTATCAGACGGCCGGGCCTGACAGCATTGATCAGTGGCTCATCAAAGTCGTAACCACTGTTATCACCGGTGATCAGGTAACGTATCAGCGCTGCCATCGCCGGTGAGCTTTGCACACCATAGCCACCCTGACCTGCCAGCCAGAAAAAACCGCTGGCGCGGGGATCTTCCCCGACTACAAAGGTACGGTCAGGCGCGAAGGTTCTGAGACCTGCCCACTGGTTCTGTGGTTTCGTGAGAGGAAGGTCCAGTAAACCTGCAGCCCTGTCCATGGCAATGGCGACATCCAGTTCTTCGGGCTGTGCGTCCATGGCCACACTCGGGTTCTCGTTGGCTGGTGATATCAGCAACCTGCCAGCATCGGGTTTGCAATAAAAGTCCTCATCCACACCAATCGTCAATGGCCACCCGGTCATATCTTCCGGACATGACATCAATAAGGCCGTGCGCCGGCAGGGTTGCAGGCCCAGCGGTGTCAGGCCAGCCAGAGAGGCTATGTTGTCTGCCCAGGCGCCTGCAGCATTGATGATCCGGTCGGCGGTATAGTTGGCGTTGATTTCCCAGTTCTGGCTTTTCCGGTCAAGGCTGGCGACCGCCTGCCCAGTGATGAGCTTACCCCCCCGACGGTGGAACAACCTGCTGAAACCCTGCAGCAGTGCATCCACATCCAGATCGCCACCATCGGTATCCAGCAAGCCCTGCAGGCCAATCTCTGGTTTAAGTCTTGGCAAATGCTTCAGTACGGTCTCCGGACTGAGCCACTGAAGATGTGGATTTTCCACTTGCATGGCCAGAAGGGCTGCCTGCTGATCGGGGCGACCTATAAACATGGCATTGCGGTCAGAAATCAGGGGTACGTCGGTAAACCCTGCTGGTGGCTGACGAATGAATTTTTCGCTCAGGCGGGTGAGTCTGCGGACCACCTCATTACCATAGCTGGGTGCGAAGTAGGCCGCTGAACGTCCGGTCGCATGGTAGCCGGGTGCAGTCTCCATCTCGATTATTAATACCCGCTGGTCAGCCGCCAGTAATGCCCCCGCGGACATGCCAGCAATGCCGGCACCGATGATGATGGTATCGTAGTGCCGGTCCGTTCCCGCACTGTTAGCTTTGTTCATGTCTGATCAATCCTGCTGCACTGAGATCTGCTGACTGGTTGGTGGATTACGTAACCCGATGGTATAACCTGCTGGTGCATCGCGTCAGCCTGAGGATGCCGGTGGCGGTTGATATCCTCCAAACTGTTTTTCAATCAATCCGGCGCAACCAATGGTTAGCAGATCATCATAGTGCTTGCCGACGACCTGCAGACCGACGGGCAGACCTGCATCGGTCAGACCCATTGGAAAGACTGTGCTCGGCAAACCAGGCAGTGACGTCAGGCCAGCCCAGAACGCGCCTTCCATATATCGTCTTGGTTCACCATTAACCATCAGTGTGCGTGTCATTTGAGGTGAGTGATCATGGGCAAATGCTGCTGTACAGGCAACAGGACAGATCAGGAAATCCCACTGCTGGAAGAAACTCTCCCAGGCCTGTCTGATCCGGATCCTGTTCATTTCATTCTGATGCCAGTCAAAATGCGACATGATGTTGGCGTGGGCCATTCTGGCGACCGGCGATGGGTCGTCAGACTCAAACTGGCTGGCGAACGCCTGCATTTGTTCGTAGCCCTGTTCATCTGTGCTGGTGGCGGTGAGTGCCGCGACAGCTTTAAGGTAGGTGAGGCGCTGATGTTCAAGATTGAAATCCGGCC
>JAGRIO010000520.1 GCA_020443225.1 Pseudomonadales bacterium | reverse complement strand
GAAAGGCTGCACCAGACTGGCTATTGGCGGCCGCTTCCTGCTGCTGACGCTGCTGCATGGCAGTTTGCAGGGCTTCCTGGTTTGCCTGAATTCTGGCGACGATAGCCCGTTGGGCCTCTTCACTCAACGCTGGCTGGACACCGGCCAGTGAGTCCTTCAGCCCCTGCAGCAAGGTGTCAGGGTCGACATCTGTATTACCACCCTGCTTCAGCATATTGGCAAAGCTGTAACCAAAGAAGTAACCCATGTCTTTACGCAACTGCGCTTCATTAACAGCTGCCGCTTCCTCAGCCTGGGCACCAAAGGCCGCAAAAGACAAACCAAGGATGAGGCCTTTGACTAATGTACTTTTTTTCATTGAATACCCGACTTTCCTGAAATTTTCTGAACGAGGGGCGATTATCGCACATTTGCCGGCAGACACACCCCATCGGGGCAAAAAGCACCCGATTAACGGACAGTTCGTCCGTCCGAACAGGTAATCCATCGATTTCTTGATCCCTTGAGCCATTCGACACTAAACTTGATGGAACCATCGGGTTAGTTTTACGTACAAACAGCTATACCCTGACAACTACTGGCGTGCGTGTATCTATATGAAACTGAATAAGAGTCTTTTGGGTGGATCGCTGCTGACACTGATACTTTCGGTCTCAGCACCAATGGCGACGGCAACAGTCACATCCGGTACTGCCGGCACTACCGATGAATACCCGCAGCTTGCGCCCATGCCGGTTCACGTCAGCACCACCCGCAATATCGTGGACGCACTGGGCAGCAGACACTATGTGGATGCCGAACTCGACGACCCGCATTCGCTGCAGATTTTTGAAAGCTATCTCGATGATCTTGATCCGGCCAAGAGTTATTTTCTGGCTTCAGACATCGCAGAGTTTCAGAGCCTGAAATATGTACTGGATGACAGCCTGCGCCGTGGAGACGTCACCCCGGCATTTACCATCTTCAATCGCTACCATACCCGGGTCATCGACCGGTTTGAGAAAGTCATTGCCATGCTGAACGCTGGCATCGACCAGTTTGATTTCACCAAAGACGAAGAACTGGAGCTCGACCGCAAAGATGCTCCCTGGGCAGCGACCCCTGCTGAACTGGATGACTTATGGCGCAAGCGCATCAAAAATGCCGTTCTGAACCTGCGCCTGACCGATAAGGAACCAGAGAAAATCCAGGAATTGCTGGTTAAGCGCTACGAAAACCGGCTGGCACGCACCCTGCAGACCAACAGCGAAGATGTCTACCAGCTGTACATGAATTCCTTCACACGCACCTACGACCCCCATACGCAGTATTTTTCACCCCGGACATCAGAAAACTTCAATATCAATATGAGTCTGTCCCTTGAGGGCATTGGTGCTGTATTGCAACGGGAAGATGAGTACACCAAGGTCGTCAGCCTGGTGCCTGCGGGGCCTGCTGATCAGTCCCGTCAGTTGTTTCCGGACGATAAGATTGTCGCTGTGGGTCAGGGTGCAGACGGGGAAATGGTCGATGTGATTGGCTGGCGTCTGGACGAAGTTGTAGAGATGATCCGTGGCAAAAAGGATACGATCGTGCGCCTCGACGTCATTCCGGCCAATTCTAATGATTCCACTTCAAAGATCGTCAGTATTGTGCGCAATACAGTCAAACTTGAGGAGCAGTCTGCAAAGGCAGAAGTGATTGAAGTTGAACAGTATGGTCACAATCACAAGATCGGAGTGATCGACATTCCCACCTTCTATATCGATTTTCAGGCACTGCAACAGGGTGACCGCAATTACAAAAGCACCACACGGGATGTGAAAAAACTCCTTAATGATCTCATGGAACAGG
>JAGRIO010000519.1 GCA_020443225.1 Pseudomonadales bacterium | reverse complement strand
CTGTTTCGCTCGCCCTGGAAGAAGGCATTCATACCCCTGCTGGGCCAGACACTGAGCCTCGACAACATCGAGCACGACATGATTCGCGCCGAAGATGTCTACAAAGAGCCTCGTATTCATTTTGCCGTCAACTGTGCGAGCATCGGCTGCCCTGCCCTGAGAACGGAAGCTTATACCGGCGAGGCGCTTGAGCAGCAACTGGAAGAGCAGACTGTTGCTTTTTTATCGGACCGCAGCCGCAACCGGGTTGAAGCAGGTGAGTTGAAAGTGTCGGCCATTTTCACCTGGTACCAGCAGGATTTTGAAAAAGGCTGGGGCGGATATGGCTCCTTACAATCATTTTTTGTGCAGTATGCCAGTGCACTGGGTCTGAGTGATCAGCAGGTCCGCGCACTTGCTGATGACGACATGGAGATCGGCTATCTGCCCTATGACTGGCAGTTAAACGATGTGCAGCGATGAGCTGCTAACAGAGCGGCAACCAAAAAAGTCTGCGAATCACCGGGTCAATTAAGTAAACTGTCCCCAATTTTTTGGGGTGGAAGTTGATGCTGGATATTGGTTTTGTGCGGTCGATGTTTCCTGCTTACCGTAGTGGTGAGGTCACAGGGCATGCGTTTGATGCGGCTGCGGGTTCATTTCCGTGCCAGCAGACTGTTGATGCGTTGCATCACTTTTACAGCCATCTGAAGGTGCAGCCCGCCAACCCCTATGCCATGTCAGAGCAGGCCTGGCAACAAATGGAAGCTTCACACCAGCGCTGGGCTGAAGCGCTGGGCGTCAAAACCACTGAGATCGGTTTCGGGCCATCTACTTCGCAGAACACCTATGTTCTGGCCCAGGCCTTCCGGCAGATTCTGCAGCCCGGTGACGAAGTGATCGTTACCAATCAGGACCACGAATCCAATACCGGTGCCATTCGGCGTGCGGTACTGGAAGCCGGTGCCACCCTGCGGGAGTGGCAGGTAGACAGCACTCTTGGCCTGCTGGATATGGCTGATCTTGAAAGTCTCCTGAACAGCAACACCCGGCTGGTTTGCTTCCCCCACTCCTCAAACATTGCCGGCACCCGTAACGATGTGAAAGCCATCACCCGTCTGATACATGATGCCGGTGCCCTGTCGATGGTCGACGGCGTGTCCTATGCACCACATGAAATACCTGATCTCGGTGATCTGGGCTGCGATATTTATGTGTTCAGTCTGTACAAGGTTTTCTCTGTACATCAGGGTATTCTGATGGTGAAAGAAGCCGTGCTGGAACAACTGCCACCGCAGTACCACCATTTCAAACAGGAACTGAATGTTCAGGACCGCCTCATTGTTGCGGGTCCTGACCACGCCCAGATAGCGGCGAGCGGCGCGGTATTCGACTATATCAGTGCCCTCGCAACTCACCATGGTATCAGCGGCGACTTGCCCGCTGTGGTCAGGCAGGTGTCTGATCTGTGGCACGCACAGGAGCAGACCCTGGTTCAGCGCTTTACAGACTGGGTTGCCACCCGCAACGATATCAGGCTGCTGGGTTCACCCATGGCCACTGCTGAACGTTGCCCACTGTTTGCCATGGATCTGCAGGCCCATGATCCCTGGAACTTCTGCCAGACGCTGTGTGCCGATGACATCTGGTGCACCGCCGGACATTGTTATGCACCCCGCATACTGGAAGCGGTGGGCGTCGATCCGGCCCGCGGCGTATTACGTTTTTCACTTGCCCACTACAATGATCTGCAGGATATTGATGCAGCCATTGCCGCTATGGAGAAAGCACTGTGAGCCAGAAACCCGTCAGCTACATTGAGAAGACCCGTAATCTTTACGCCGGTCTGGGCTATCC
>JAGRIO010000518.1 GCA_020443225.1 Pseudomonadales bacterium | reverse complement strand
TCTATTTTGTAGACCCTGTCAGCCATCTCCGTGATAACATCGCTGGCAGTGGTGACAATGATGGCCATAGGGTTGTGTTTTTGTCGTTCCCGGAGCACCTGTATTGTATCGACTAAATACTCATCTGACATCCCGCCTTCCAGTTCGTCTATCAGCAGCAGCCCGGGACGGGTAATCAGGGCACGAGCCAGGTTCACCATACGCATCTGCACATCGTTGAGCTCGTGGGGTTTCCTGCTCCATTGCTCTTGCGGAATATGCAGCAGCTCACACACTTCCTGCATGGCTGTGTGAATCTCTGCATCACTGAGATCAGAATGAAACTGCAGCGGCAGGCAAATGTTCTGTTCGGTGTTATAAATACCCAGCAGGCCTTTTTCCTCGTATACAAACCCAATCCTGAAGTAAATATCTGAGGGTGGTGAATCCAGCAGATCGACACCTTCGTACAGGACGCTGCCATCAACGCCATTCAGCTGGCCGGCAATACCCTTCAGTAAACTCGTACCGCCATCAAGTACCTCGGTTCTGATGGCCACCAGTTCATCGTTGGCAACGTCAAAGCTCACATCTTTGAACAACAGCTGCTCAGGGTATTCAATATGCAGATGACGAATGCTGATGCCCATATTCCTGCCCACCTACTGCGTATAGGCCAGTAACGACAGCACCACGTTGATGAGGAAGAAACTCATCAGTTGTGATGTCGTTGAATTAGAGATGGCTGCCGATACATCATCGAAGCTGGCAGTAGCTCTGGCACCAAAATGAATTGAAATGACACCAATCACCATACCACCAAGCAAGGCCTTAACTGCGTTGACGCCCACTTCGTTAAGGGAAATCTGTTCCAGAATATTACTCAGAAACACAAAGAAGCTGATGGTCGGGTCCGAGAACCAGATAAATACATAAGCAGAAATAATGCACACGAAGTCGAAGTAGATGAACATGAGGAACAACGAGATCGGAAAGGCGAAGAAAACCGGTAGCAGAAATACAAATACCGGATTAATACCCAGCCCGTGAAGCACCTGAAACTCGCGGTTCATGCGCAGGAAACCAATCTCAGAAGTCACCGCAGTTGCCGACCGGGCGATCAGAATAACCCCGGATATCAGTGGCCCCAGTTCCCTGAACACAATGACGACAAAGAGGTAGCTGTACTGAGTGCTGAGTACCTGCTTCGGCACGTAATCAAACAACCGGGACATCAGCAGCGCACCGATAAAAATGGCAATCATACCGTTGATGTAGAGTGCCCGCACGCCAGTATTGTAAAGCTGGCGTACAAAGAGATTCATGAACAGTTTGCGGCGTCTGGGCTGAAGCAGGTGTTTGGTGGCGCTCAGCGCAATGGAAATGAGTCCGATGATATCCAGCAGGTAGGTCGCAAATTCCCGCGGAATGCGCCCAAACCCGTCGACAAGCTGTAGCAGCCTGTGAGGCTGAGAATTGGCGGATGACTGATCCTGGCGGGTTTCCTGTTGGTCAGCAGGCATCAGCTGTCCTGCAGGGCTGATCGCCAGCGTCTGACTGATTCAGCCTCTGGCTCAAAGCCCGCCGCTTGCAGGGTACGTTCAGCGCGCTCGGAAAAATCAAGCGCCTTGCGCTGATGCCCTTGTTCTGCATGTTGTCTCGCCAGCTGAAACAGACTGTCACCGATGCCGCGGGAATCCTCAGCTTGCTGATACCATGCCAGCGCTGCTTCAAACCCGGCGATACTTTGTTGCTGTCTGGCGGCCTGATAGGTCACCCAGGCTATGTCCTCAGCAGCCCCTGTCGGATTGTCACCGAGGGCCACCAGAGCTTCATCAGTCCGGCCAAGGTAGGTCAGA
>JAGRIO010000050.1 GCA_020443225.1 Pseudomonadales bacterium | reverse complement strand
GGTTTTATTGCACTGGCGGGGGTTACGGTGGAAATAGGTATCATCATGTTAACTTATCTTAACCAAGCATATCACCAATTGATAGATACCTGTCGTGAGCGTGGAGTGCAACCATTAAAAGAAGATTTGCTCGAAGCCGTGACACAGGGCGCGGGACTTCGTGTAAGACCCGTAATGATGACTACGGTCTCCACTATCGCTGGATTGTTGCCCATTATGTTCAGTTCCGGAACAGGTGCGGAAGTTGTTAGCCGGATTGCGGCGCCTATGGTGGGCGGAATGGTGAGTGCTGTGATTTTAACGTTGTTGGTATTACCCGTCGTGTATTACCTATGGCGCACCCGCTCGCTGAAAGCATAATATTGCCAAACTAAATGGGGCAGACTTGTCTGCCCCTGCCGGAGCTCTGTGGTATAAACCAATAAAGCACCAAATGCACAAATAGGTTAATGCTATTTGGTTGATCTGAATCAATCAAAACACCTAAACATTACAGTCATGTCATGTTGGAGCCATCCATCCGTAATCATCACCCCATGATAATAAACAAAGAAGCTTAATAAAACACACCTTAGGCGACAACTAGCTTGACAGCTACCGGTGTAGAAGTTGGGCAAATCAACGATAGGGGAAAACCATGAACATGAAGAAGTCAAAACTCAAATGCTGCCTTCTGGCTTTAAGTGTTACAGCGGCAATAGTTCCTGCCGCTGTTTACGCAGACAATCAGACCGACAATCTCAGGCAGCAAGTCGACGATCTTCAAAATCAAGTTGATCGCTTGGAAAACACGGCAGCGGAACGTAATACAGATTCGTCATTTCATATGGCAGGTTATGGATCGGTCGAGTACGCCGATCCGGATTCAGGCAACGCCGCTTTTAACAAGGTATTGGTCGCCCCCATCATCCACTACAATTACCAAGACTGGCTAATGTTCGAAACAGAATTTGAGCTGTCGAACACAGCTGATGGGGGCACTGAGCTGGCGTTGGAATATGCCTCTATCAACCTGTTCCTGAATGACTATGTAGCGCTTGGTGCGGGAAACTTTTTAAGTCCCATAGGTCAATTCCGGCAGAATTTGCACCCTAGCTGGATCAATAAGGCTGTCTCGGCACCCGCTGGTTTCGGGCATGGCGGAGCTGCGCCCCTAAGTGAGACCGGCTTGCAATTGCGCGGCGGGTTTCCACTCGGCGAGATGCGCGCCAATTATGCTATTTATGTTGGTAACGGGCCCACCCTGGCCGCCGCAGTAGAGGGACAAGGAGGGGATTACGAATTGGCCATCGAGGAGGTGGAGACCGAAGGCCGGCCCAGTGACCCTGACGGGAAGAAGTCATTTGGTGGCCGCCTTGGGCTACTGCCGTTTCCAGGTTTGGAATTAGGGATTTCCGCCGCCAAAAGTAAAGCCACCGTAACGGAGGCTTTTGCTGGTGGACACGATGGGCCTGAGCTCGATATTGAATCCACAGGCGAATTTGATTATGACGTCATCGGTGCTGATTTTCGCTATGGCTGGAACAACCTGGAACTCAGAGGGGAATACCTAAAACCGAGATTGGCGAAGGTAGTTCCGGAGTCGAATTTCACAGCGATGATCTTCCAGCAGATTATGCAGGCCCCGCGGAGTTTGACGATGTTGAGGTAGGTCAATGGAAAGCCTGGTATCTGCAGGCAGCCTATAAAATCCCCTCGACATCATTTGAAGTCGTCGTTCGCACCAGTGAATTACAGACGCCTCACTCTGGAGAAAACTACTCTCAGCGCACGCTGGGGTTGAATTACCTGTTTGCACCCCATGTTGTCGTTAAGCTCAATTATGAGATAAAAGACTACGACTCATCAGGCGCAGATGATGATAACGCTGTGCGAGTGCAACTGGCTTACTCACACCGGCTCTGGCCGAAGCAAAAGGCGATGCAGCAAAGGGTGCTCAGAAATGGGCGAATAACTGCGCCCGTTGTCACAACATGCGCGACCCTAAGGAGTTTTCAGATGCTTACTGGGACACTACTGTTATGCACATGCGCCTCCGCGCTGGACTGTGGGGGGGGGACGAACGTGATATTCTAGCGTTCCTGCAGGCATCAAACACACCAGCCAAAAAGGTAACAGTAAAGTCTGTATCGGTGGATCTGGCCAACTCCGGTCTATCCGGTGAGGCAGTCTACAAAAGCACCTGTATCGCATGCCATGGCGGCGACGGCAAGGGTGCCTTTCCTGGCACTCCGGACTTCACCAAGTCGAAAGGCCCATTGAGCAAAAATGATGCAGAGTTACTGAGCAACATGATCAATGGATTTCAGAGTCCAGGCTCGCCCATGGCCATGCCACCGCGGGGCGGCAATGTCAGTCTGACCGACGCCGACCTGAAAGCCGTACTTGGTTATATGCGAACCACCTTCGAGAAATAGGGCTTTATCTGTGGGCAGAGTGCTCGGTGTCAGCCGGGCACTCTGCCCCACGTTATATTCTCCAGCCCTTTCCCTTGCTCGCCGCTCCATATTCTTCAGACATTACCAACAAGTGCCTCCAATTTTTCCATCAGAACCAGCGCGGCATTGTTGTTGAACTGCTGTCCTTCCTCAATGTATTCCCAAACCGTCGCATCGCTTTTCCAGCCTCCTTGCTTTTTAATCAGTTCAAAATCGACTCGCTCTCTTGCAGCCGATGTGGAAAGACCACGCCGGAAGCTATGGCTGCTCAAGTCCGATACGAAATCGAACTGACAGGCATTACCCAGCGTCTTGAGTAATTCATTAATGGCACCGGAATTCAACGCTTTGGGTTGAACCTTATCCCAGCGGTTAATGGGGCGAAAAATCGGACCTTCATTGATTTCAACCGATTCTATCCAGTTCCTCATGGCCGTAGCAGGACAGCAGCCTGGTGCCCCGAAGGGCAAGGCCCGTACCAAACCTGTTGCTTGCTGATCGGTCTTGGATCGTGGCAACTTAATGAGAAGCCCTTCAGGCTCCCACACGAGATCACCGATTTGAATGGCCACCAATTCGCTACGACGAAAGGCGCCAAAAAAGCCGGTCAACACCAGCGCGATATCCCGCTGCTTCTTTTTGGTGTCAGGCAGTTGCCGCAAGTGATTCACCATCTGGGCAATGTGCTCCAAACGTAATGCCTTGGCTTTGCGTTTGGGTTGGCCTTGGGTACGACGAACGCCTTCCATGGTTTTGCGGACCAGTGGATCACTTACCGGATCGATGAGCCCTTGGTAATGGTGCCATTGGCTAATGGCGGTCAGGTGCAGATCCAGGGTTCGGGGATTGAGTGATTTGGCTCTGGCCAGCAGATAGTGCACGACAGTATCCCGGTCCGAGGGCAGGCGACCACCCCATTTCTCAAATTGCCGAATGGCCGAACGGTAGGCTTTACGTGTGTTGTCGGACGTCGCTGCCTGGAGGTAGTGCCGCAATGATTCGGACTCCTGGCGTTCAACCAGAGTCGCATCCTTATTACGTAACGACAAGTTGCTAGCCTGTATTGGCGGTTTGTTGTTCATGAATAGGATTTCCTTCGATGTCGCTCAAAAGGCGGCTATGTACCGGCGTTACAAGTCGAAAATTTACGTCAAGATCCATTAACCTACGATAAGGTAGATTATCGGTGGTTAGTATCTTGAATTCAAGCGATCTTGAAAACACATATATAATGTTATATTACGTGTTATGTAATATGTTACTAAATAATCCGAGAGGAATCACCATGGCCCGTGCCGGAGTCACTTATCACGATATCGCTAAAGCAGCTGAAGTCATTAAAACACATGGCCAGGAACCCACGGTGGATAGGGTGCGCGAGCATCTGGGCACCGGCAGCAAAAGCACCATCGCGCCATTGCTCAAGCGTTGGCGGTCAGACAATGGGGAGGCGGCCGATGTCAGTGGACTGCCGAACGACCTCATCGAGGTGGTAAAGTCCCTGCATGAGCGGGTACAGCAGATGGCCGACCACCGTATCGAACAAGCTCGCCAGGAATTCGAGACTTTAAAGGAAGAACTCCGCACAGAGTTGACCTATGCCAACAACACCATCGCGCAACTTACTGCCCGACAACGGGACCTTGAGAACCAGATAGCACGAATTACCGAGGAAAAAAGCCTGCAAGACAAGTCCCTGGAAGACGCACGCGTCAGGCTGGCAAAGGCCGAGTCTCAGCGGGACGAAGCTCTTACGCGAGCCAACGACTTGAAGGAGAGTGTCAGTGAACTCAGGCAAGAAAACCGGGATATTCGCGATCATTTCGAACATTACCAGCAGCGCACTGCCGAAGACCGCCAGCAGGAGCGCGAACAGTTCCGTATAGTTAACCAGGGGTTAAATGATCAGATTCAGGATCTGCAACACCGGCTCGCACAGACTGAGTCGAGAGCGTCCGAGCTATTCGACATCAACGCGCAGTTACAACGAAATGCCGATGAATTAAAACGGGCCAATGCGGCGCTAAATAGCGACTTGAACGCAAAGATGGAAGATATCCAGAACCTGGAACACGAGTATGAAGAAGCCGTGACAAGGTGCCGGGAATACCAGCATAAAAATGAGCAATTGTCGGAAAACATGGCCGCGCTCACCACTCAGAAAGCAGATGTCGATAAGCAAGTGGCCGTGTTATCCCACGCACTGGAGACCACCAAAGCCGAACTGAAAACCGCCCAGGATAAAGTGGCATTTCTGACCGATGAGAATAAGGTGATTCTTCAGGAAAAAGCAGTGATCCAAGGGCAGTTTAAACAGCTTCAAAGTTCGCTATAACGATTTAATGGATGTGTTTTGATCGTCTGGCTGCAAATGCAGAAATCGTTGCCAGCCCCTAAACGAGCAAACTTGGCAAATTTGTCGGTTCTTCCACAAGACCCTGCAGGCCAAGGAGAAGCATCGATTCGACCAACGTCAGGTGGAAAAAGAATATTGATATTCCTACATATTATCAATGTGTTATAGGTTTTGTGGCTAAATTCAACGCTTTTACCGGCCGAATGCAGCCGAACCTCAAATACAGGGATTAACGGCTATCAAACGAAAACCTACGGTTACGAGGGTGCCACAGGATTCAAAACCGTAGGTTTTCGTTCAAATGCCCCCGCTGGTCCGGATTGCAATCTGTTACGCCGATGGTTCCCGTGGCTTTCAGTCTGCTGTTCCGAAGCACTGCTGAATAAGCAAAGGTCCCACAGGGGCGCAAGGGATCCTGCTAACAGGATCCCGGTTGAATGAAAGACGACCGGGATCCGTCATTAAATGATGTCCGGCGACTTCAGCCGGTGATCCGGGTATCAAATGCTGTCCAGATGGGGCAATGGTCGCTGGGTTTATCCATAGCGCGCACATCATAGTCAATGCCTGCATCAGTGCAGATATTCTGTAATCCGTTCGACGCCAGAATCAGGTCGATGCGCAGGCCTCTGCGTGGTTCCCGTTCAAAGCCCCGGCTACGGTAGTCAAACCATGAAAAGAGGTCATCAGTTTCCGGATGATGGGCGCGGAAGGTATCAAACATGCCCCAGTCCATCACCTGTTGCAGCCATTCCCGTTCTTCCGGCAGGAAACTGCATTTGCCATCCTTCAGCCAGCGTTTACGGTTAGGTTCGCCAATACCAATGTCCAGGTCCAGCGGCGCCACATTCATATCGCCCATCACGATAACCGGGTTGTCGGGGTCGTACTGCTCTCGTAAAAGCCGGTTGAGACTGGCATAGAAGTTAACTTTGTTGGGGAATTTCTGCGGGTGGGAACGATTTTCACCCTGCGGAAAATAGCCGTTCATGACCGTCAGGGTGCGGCCGTCTTCGAGAGTGAAATCACCACTGACGAACCGGCGCTGGACATCATCATCGTCCCAGATGAACCCTTTGGCTGGCGATCTGGCGGCGACTCTGGACAGCAATGCAACACCGTAGTGGGTTTTCTGACCATGGCAGATTGCCTCGTACCCGAGCTCACGAATTTCATCAAAGGGAAATTCTTCGTCGGTGACCTTGGTTTCCTGCAGGCCGATAATGTCGGGTGAGTGATTGTCTATCACCGCTTTGAGCTGATGCAGACGAATCCGTACGCTGTTGACGTTAAATGAAACTACTTTCATGTGTTTACCGTTGAATAGAAGGGGTGACAATGCCTCGCTCAGACTTCCTGCAATTGACTACAGCGACAGTGCTTCAGTTTTGCGTGAACAGATCGATGGTGCTGACCTTCGGATCAGCGCGCTTTTTCAGTTCGATGGTCAGCCCCTCGGCTGCGATCCAGGCGCCGATACGGGCATTCTTTGATTTGAAGTAACGGGCATTCTCAATGGCAATCTCGTCCAGCATCGAGTCCGTCCGCATCGGGTCGTGGTGAAACATCACCAGATTTCTGACCTGTGCATCTACTGCAAGCTGACGTACCTGAGAGATCAGTGAGTGTCCCCAGCCATGCTTATGGGGCATATCGTGCTCATCATACTGGGCATCATGAATCAGCAGGTCGAGCCCGTGGCAGAAATCCACCCATTCTGCATAGCTCGTTGCCGGTTTACCCGGCGGCGTCAGCTCATTGTCGGTGATATAGCCAACAGACACACCATCTTCCTCGAGCCGGTAGGCATGTCCGCCGCCGGGGTGGTTCAGGTCGATACGTTTGATTGACAGGGACTGGGTTTCTGCACAACCGCCAGGATCATCAACAATGTTCAGTACGGAGGGCAAATCCTGAGACCGAACGGGGAAGTTCGAGCCATCCATCTGCTCAACCAGATTGGTCAGCGCTGCCGCATTGCCCTCGACCCCCTGACAGATGTTGATGACCCGGTCGGGCTGATAAATAGGGTCGAAGTAGGGGAAACCCTGAATATGATCAGAGTGACCATGGCTCAGCAACAGAAAAATGGGTTCGGTTACCCCGGACATCTGCATGCCCAGTTTGCGAATACCTGTGCCGGCATCAAAGATCAGATTGACGCCAGCCCGGGTTCTGATATGAACGCAGGAAGTATTCCCGCCATATTTAGCGGTAACAGGCCCCGGAGCGGCAATCGAACCTCTGACACCATAGAAGGTAATCAGCATGGCGGGTAATTATCCGCGTTTGCCTGTCAGGAGATCCCTGAATTTATCCAGCAGGGTCTCATATTTGTAATCGGTGAATTCACCGGCATCAAAGTACATGCCATGGTCTGCACAGGCTTCGTACCAGATGTGTGGCTGCTTGGGGTCAGAAACCTTCTCCATGCGCTTGCCGCATCGGGGACAGTCAACGTCTTCAACCTTGTTGTACTCTTTTCCGACTTCGGGGTCACCACTATCGACGAATTCGGACATCCATTTGCCCTTCAATGCTTCCGCTTCACCCACGTCAAACCAGATGCCTTTGCAGTTTGTGCAGCGGTCGATGGTCATGTTGCGACCATAAGTTACTTCTTCCATTGCTGAATGGCACTTTGGACATTCCATAGATATCACCTTGTTCTTATTACAGGTCTCAAATCGGCAAAAGCCGGAAACTCAGGAGTATACTGAGTCTCCGGCGACATTGCATGTGCAAAAACTTATCCCTGCGCAACGCTTCGCGGGTCAGGCTGACTGCCCCGGACAAGCTTGCCGGGCAGGGCACTGGTGGGCTTGCCGGCTTCGAAAATCACCTCGCCTGAAACCAGTGTCGCTGCCAGCCCTTCAGCGTTCTGCAGGAATCGACGCCCGCCTGCAGGCAGGTCGTGCACAATGTGCGGTGTGTGCAACTTAAGGGCATCGAAGTCGATGATATTCAGGTCAGCTTTCATGCCCTCTGCTATCAGCCCACGGTCGTTCAGGGAATACAGCTCTGCGGGTTTGCGGGTCAACAGATGAATGGCCTTCGCCAGATCGATTTTCTGCCTTTCCTTGACCCACTTCGTCAGCACATAGACATTGGCACTGGTATCGCAGATAGAGCCTACATGGGCACCGCCATCGCCCAGCGCCGGCACAGTAAACGGATGTTCCAGAAGGTTGGGAATCTCATCCGTAAAATTCGCTACCGGGTTGTACACCAGATTGGTCCCGTTGTTGCCCAGGAAATAGTCATACAACCATTCTTCGGGATCACGTCCTTCGGCTCTGGCCAGCGCTTCAACATTATTGTTGCGGTCTGGCAGGTAATCGATCGGGTCCTGCAAAGGGTACATAGCATTCAGCCGGGAGCTGACGATCTTGACGAATATATGAGGCTGTTCATTGGCTTCAGATAGAATTCTGGCTTTGCGCTGCGGATCTTTTAAAGCTGCGATCTTTTCATCCCAGGGCAGGTCATTGAGTTCCTTGAAGCTGGGCCGGTCGTAAAACGGACTCATGGAAGCGGGGTGCCCCATCATGATGCCGACCGGTCGGGAGAGCACCTGGCCACGGATATCCAGTCCTTCTGCCTGGGCCTCTTCAATCATCTGCAGTTGCTTCTTATACAGTTCCGGCTGAGCCTCTAGGAAGAGCAGGGTAAAGGTGCCCTTCGCACCACTGGCTTTAGCCGTTTCGCGCAGAATACTGAACTCGCTTTCCGGGTCTTCCCAGTCAGATATCAGCTGGAACACGTTACCTTTCTCGCCGTTCAGCACGGTGCCCAGCGCTTTCAGTTCGTCGGTCGCGGCCTTATAGGTAGGAATAAATGCGCCGGAAGAGCTGCGGTGGACCAGCGTCCTGGAGGTCGAAAAACCTACCGCGCCGGCATCCAGGCTTTCAGCCAGTAGTTTCTGCATGGCGGCGACATCATCATCAGTCGCTGTTTCCCGGTTAACACCACGTTCACCCATCACATAGACCCGTAGCGGACCATGGGGAACCAGTGCGGCAATATCGATGTCCCTTGGCAGCTTATCCAGCGCATCAAGATATTCAGGGAAAGATTCCCAGTTCCAGGGCAAACCTTCATCCAGGGCCGTACCTGGAATCTCTTCAACGCCTTCCATCAGCTGAACCAGAACTTCGTGATCGGCTGGCCGGCATGGTGCAAAGCCAACGCCGCAGTTGCCCATTACCACAGTGGTCGTACCCAGATTTGAAGACGGGCTCATATGCTGATCCCAGGTGGCCTGACCGTCATAGTGGGTATGCACGTCGACGAATCCCGGGGTAACCATTTTGCCTGCGGCGTCGATCTCGCGGTCTGCCGTCATCTCAAGGGCGCTGCCAACTCTGATAATACGACCTTGCCGGATGGCGATATCACCCTGATAGGGAGGTTGCCCGGAGCCGTCAAAGATTTCTGCATGACGTACGATAAGATCCGCGTGATTGCCGTCGTTGCCGGCGGCTGCTGAATTGTTGTCTGACATAGGGTTATGTACCTGTTAACAGAGTCGTTTCTGGTCCGAATATAACACTTCTGATTGAAACGGGAAGCCTGTCCGTACAACCCATGTATGCGCATAATATATATTATGTTAAATTAATGATTTGTCGGTATTGTTACACCATGCCCCATATTCAGGTGTGGCTCTTCTCATCCATTCATCTCATCCTTTCATAGTGGCGTGTTCTTCGTTGCGCATTCATCGTTGTGCGCAGATCTGCACGCTTACCATAGAGACGGAACCAAAGACTGAGATAAACTCCACTTCTGATTCGCTCTTCACAGGTTTGCAGTTATGTCCCCTAACATCATCAGAATGATCCGCTGTTTGCTGATATTGCCTTCTCTGATGCTCCCGGGTTTGAGTCAGGCTGATCCGGTTCGCTATGAAGTTGATGGGCTGAGTAAACCTGCTGAAATTATCGTCGACGAATATGGTGTGCCGCATATCTATGCCAATACTCATTACGACACCTTCTTCGTTCAGGGCTTCAATGCGGCCCGTGACCGGCTCTGGCAGATCGATCTGTGGCGCCGTCGCGGCCTGGGTGAATTGTCTGAGGTGCTGGGGCCTGCCTTTCTGGAACAGGACAAGGCTGCGCGTTTATTCCTGTACCGTGGTTCCATGTTTCGCGAATGGCTGGCCTATGGCTCTGATGCGAAGAAAATCAGTGAAAGTTTCACTGCGGGCATCAATGCCTTTATCAAACTGATAGATACCCATCCAGGGCTTTTGCCAGTGGAATTCTCCATTCTCGATTACACGCCTGCACTCTGGAAGCCTGAAGATGTTGTCCGCATAAGAAGCAACGGGCTGTGGCGTAACCTGACTGACGAAATTCGTCGGGCCAGAGTCGTTTGCGAGGCCGGACTGGATGTCGATGCTTACCGGCGCAAACTGGAGCCAGAATGGCGCACGACCGTCCCGGCCGGACTCGATCCCTGTGACGTCACCGAAGATGTGGGCCGTCTGTATTCGTTGGCGAAGGCACCCGTAGACTTTAAAAAGTCAGTTCAGTTCGCAGATGGCACTGTACCAGCGAAGGACTACAGTTATAGTCTGGCGCTACTGGAGGATCAGCTGATTGATGCTGGCAGTAATAACTGGGCCGTTTCACCTGCCCGGACAGACACAGGCAGACCGATACTGGCCAATGATCCCCATCGCGGTCATGCCGTTCCCTCCCTGCGTTATATCGCACATCTGAATGGTCCGGGCATTAATGTCATCGGTGCCGGTGAGCCCGCGCTGCCGGGTATCTCCATCGGTCATAATGAGAAAATCGCTTTTGGGCTGACCATCTTTTCCATCGATCAGGAAGACCTGATGGTCTACGAGGTTAAAGATGGCAAATATCGTTATAAGGATCAGTGGAAGGCGTTTGAAACCATTGCAGAGACGTTTAACGTCCGCGATGGCAAGCCGGTGACCTATTCGCTCGACTTTACCGTCCATGGACCAGTGCTGGCACGGAATGAGGCGGGCACCCGCGCATTTGCCGCACAGGCGGCCTGGTTGCAACCGGGTATGGCGCCCTACTTTGGTTCCGTTGAATATATGCGTGCCAGCAACTGGCGGGAGTTTCTGGCTGCACTCAACCGCTGGGGCGCTCCTTCTGAAAATCAGGTCTACGCCGATACCGAGGGTAACATCGGTTATAAGCCCGCGGGCCTGACCCCTGTTCGCCCTCATCATGACGGATTGTTGCCAGTTCCTGGTGATGGGCGTTATGACTGGCAGGGTTTCTATGACATGGACCAGTTACCGGTGGAATTTAATCCGGCACGGGGATTCGTGGCGACTGCCAACGCAATGAGTCTGCCCGAAGACTTTCCTTATCGTTCCATTAAAA
The DNA here is from genome assembly GCA_020443225.1 of Pseudomonadales bacterium. Classification (GTDB taxonomy): domain Bacteria; phylum Pseudomonadota; class Gammaproteobacteria; order Pseudomonadales; family Azotimanducaceae; genus UBA4582. The sequence continues at coordinate 5,941 of JAGRIO010000050.1, read as the reverse complement.
CCGGATTTGAATGGGCGGCTCCCTGGCGCATTCGCAGGATCACTGAAGTGCTGGCCAGCCAGAACAAGCATTCCCTGGCGGACTCCGTCGCACTGCAGCGGGATTATCTCTCAATTCCTGCCAGAACGGTTCTTGGCTCACTGGACGTCAGTAAGCTGCCAGAGCCTGCAGCCCGGCTTTTCAGCGACTGGGATTTTGTGCTGGCACCTGACTCGGCTGCTGCGACCGTTTTTGAAGTCTGGATCAGTCATCACCTGGTCCCCGCTGTGATGGCTGATCTGACAGCTAATACCAGCCCGGAACTGCTGGGCAATATGACGAATTTTGTGACCGTCGAGCAATTTATCCGCTACGCGGAGAGCAAACGTCAGGAACTGGCGAAAGTCACGCTGGAACGCGCGTTGGCGGAAGTCAGACAGCGGCTGGGCGAGGATGTTGCCGGATGGCGCTGGGGTGATCTGCACCAGATGAAGTTCAGGCATCCCCTTTATGATGTGGTCGATGAAGAAACACGCAAACTGCTGGCCATGCCAGTGGTTGCCCGTGGTGGCAGCGCAGACACACCAAACTCCACCCGTTATAACCAGGCGTTTGATGTGGTCAGTGGTGCGTCCTGGCGCATGGTACTGGATGTTGGTAACTGGGATGTCGCCTATATGACGAACGCGCCCGGGCAGTCCGGCGTTCCGGGTTCCCAGCACTACCTTGATATGGTCAGCATGTGGGGAGACGATGCCAGCCTGCCGCTACTTTATTCGCGGGAAGCCGTTGAGCTTCATAAAACAACGGTCATTCAGCTACTGCCAGTGACTGAGGCTGCCCCATGAACCCACCAGTCAATAGCGCCATATTCTTGCTGTCTGCCGGGATCAGAACCAGTTGAAGACAGAAGCCTTGAACCTGCGGGAGATATTCCTGCACGATGTGCCATTGCTGGATGTGCGGGCACCTGTGGAATTTGCTCAGGGTGCCTTCCCGGCTGCCACCAATCTGCCCATTCTGAATGATGAAGAGCGGGAACAGGTGGGCATTTGTTATAAAGAGCAGGGTCCGGAAGCAGCGGAAGTATTGGGTCACCAACTGGTATCCGGAGATGTACGGGCACAGCGGCTTGCTACCTGGATCAGCTATTTAGAGGCGAACCCCTCTGCCCAGCTTTACTGCTTTCGTGGTGGTAAGCGTTCGCAGCTGACTGAATCCTGGCTGGCGGAAGCTGGCTACAGCATTCCGCGAATTCAGGGTGGGTATAAACGGTTACGTCAGTATTTACTCGACATCTATGAGCATTTGCCGCCGGTAACCCTGCTTTCGGGGCGCACCGGCACCGGTAAAACGCTGTTGCTGCGTCAACTGGAAGCCATGATTGATCTTGAAAGTCATGCCAACCACCGGGGTTCGGCGTTCGGCAAACATCCCGCGGGCCAGCCGTCTCAGATAGATTTTGAAAACGCGGTGGCAATCGAATTTCTTAAAAAGAACCGACCCCTGGTACTGGAAGATGAGAGCAGGCTCATTGGCAGGATTCACCTTCCGCTGACCTTGCAGGCTGCCATGAAGGCAGCGCCGGTAGTGGTGCTGGAGGATAGCCTCGCGGCCCGGGTTGAGCGTATCAGTCAGGAATATATTCATGAGCAGTTCAGCATCTTACTTGCGTTGACCGGCACAGCGGAAGAAGCACATCAACGCCACAAAGCCATGTTTCTTGAAGCGATCGACGCCATTCGTAAACGACTGGGAGGTGTAGGCCATCAGGAACTTCGCGCCATGGTCGCCAGAGCGTTCGAGGTCAACAGCATGCAGCTTCACTGTGCCTGGATTGAACGGTTACTGGTGGATTACTACGACCCGATGTACGACTACCAGCTGGGCCTGAAAGCCGACCGAGTATGTTTTCGTGGCAATACCGGGGAAGTGCTGGCGTTTCTTCGCGACCGGGAAGCTCAGAGTTCTCCGGCCGCAATCGACTGAAAGCGGTCGCGCATGGGTGGTACGGAATCCGCAAACAGGGCTTCGACCTCACTAACGTTCAGTGGTTTGCTGAAGATATAGCCCTGAATGACATCACATTGTGATCCTTCAAAGAAGTTCATCTGCTTCGATGTTTCAATGCCTTCAGCGACATTGGTGAGCCCCAGTTTGGAACTCATTACCAGAATGGCCTGGATGATAGACTCGGCCGACTCATCCACGCCTATCTCAGTAACAAAGCTGCGGTCAATCTTAATGCAATCGATGGGTAATTTTCGCAGGTAACTGAGTGATGAATAACCAGTGCCGAAATCATCAATAGATATCTTGATGCCCAGCGAATGCAGCTGCTCCAGCACCCGGATGCCTTCTTCAGGATTATCCATGATGGCTGATTCAGTCAGTTCCAGCTCAAGTTTCTCACTGGAGAGACCTGCATCTGCCAGACAGCTTGCAACCTTCTGAGCAAAGTATGGGTCGCTCAGTTGCTTGGCGGAAACATTAATCGCCATCGAGCATTCCGCCATGCGGGGAAACATTTCACGCCAGCTCGCCAACTGCGTACAGGCTTCCCGTAATACCCAGTCGCCAATCTGGCTGATCAGCCCGCATTCTTCTGCGACCGGTATATATATTTCCGGGCTCACCATGTTCCATTCCGGATGATGCCAGCGGAGCAATGCCTCAAACCCAATGATGGCTTCCTGACGGATAGACACCTTGGGCTGGTATGCGAGCCGGAACTCGCCATTATCGAGCGCGCGGCGCAGATTCTGTTCAACCCTGGCCCGTTGTTCAGCTGCCTCCTGCAAAGTCGTCAGATAAAAGCGGTAAGTATTTCTGCCCTGCTCTTTCTTGGCCTCGAACATGGCGGTGTCCGCTGCCTGAATCAGGCCGTTCAGGGTCTCGTCGGCTTCCGGATAAACAGCGATACCGATGCTGGGAGACACATAGTGATCTTCATTGTCGATAATGAAGGGATTCGACATGAGCGAAATAATGCGCTGCGCAAGCCGGCTGGCACCTTCAAGTTGGGTCACGTCTTCCATAACAATGGCCAGTTCATCGCCACCCCAGCGAGCCAGCATTGCCTGATCATTGAGCAGATGTTTAATACGGTCTGATGCTGCGGTAATCAAATCATCACCCAGTTGAGCACCAGTCTGGGTGCTGACCCGGCTGAAGTGATCAAGATCGACCAGCAACAGAGCCACAGAGCGGCCGCTGCGTTTTGCGCGCGACATGGCATGCTGGAGAAATTCAAATAACAGGCCGCGGTTAGCCAGTCCGGTCATGGGGTCATAGTTTGATAACTGGATAAACCGCTTGTCGGCTTCCTTCTGGGATGTGACATCGATCAGATTAAGCAGGTAGCGTTTATCACCGGTTTCTCTGACGCCAACCCGGAACCAGCATTTCTTGCCGCCGCGCCTGACCCCTTCTATCTCGATTTTCTCGGAAGCACCAACTGCAGCCCGCTTAGCCAGCATGGTGTGCAGATCATCTTCTGTGGTTCGCAGCACATTGCGGAATTCCGCCCCGATGACCAGCCCGCGGCGTTCTTCAAAAGCCTCTGGTGCGGCATCGGTACAGTTCAGAATCCGGAAATGCTCATCGGTCCATAAAACGATTTCTTCAAGACCGCTGGCCAGCAGATCCAGTTTTCGGGTATACCCCTGTTGCAGATTAAGCAGTGCCTGAAAGTTGCCATCGCACATAGCGCCAATAATGCTCATGAGTTGATTGGCAAATGCTGCGCCGGATTCTACTGCCAGACAGACGACATTGCGGGGCAGATCGACTGGCGCAAAACTCGAGTCCAGCAATATGCCGCCCTGATAGTCACATTCATAAAATTTTTCCCGCCTGTCGGCAATCAGCCAGTTGACCTGCGTCTCATCCGTTGCAGGCGTCGCGAAAGGCAGGTCTTCTACCACGTGGATCAGAGTCCGGTCCGAGATGTCGAAATGTACGGTAAATCCATGTGGTAATGCGATAGCGCTCATACTCGGCCCAGTCCGGGGAATCTGTGGTCGGTCCGGGCGAGCGAATTCGCCCTGCCCCGACGAAAAATTTCAATTAATCAGAACTTCCCTTAAAGTGTAGATCACGGATCTGATTTCGATATGGCGTACTCAGAACTGTTCGATATTCCGATAGACGGTTGACTGCATGAACACAACAGAAGAACGACCCGAACAGACCGACAGTCCGGATGCTGGCCAGCCAGAGCAAGGTCACTGGGCTGTGCTGGGTGAGCTGATCGCCTTCCAGTTCAAGCTGGCCCTCGATGGTGTGCGCGACCTGCTGCTGAGCCCGGTTTCGATAATTGCCGCACTCGCCGGTATGCTGAGCTCTTCTTCGGACCCGGGCCGGCACCTGCGTAAGGTGATGAGCTTTGGACGTCGTTCTGACCGTTTTATTAATTTGTTCGGAGAGTTTGATGACTCTCCCAGTCACCGCTCTGACGACTATCTGCGAAAGATTGAGGCAATTCTCCAGGAAGAATATCGAAAAAGTGGGGTTGTCACTGATCTGAAGAATTCAACAGATCAGTTGTTCCATCATCTTCATGCCCGGCATGTCCGGGAACATCAGGAACCTCCTCATCAGGATCCCTGAACGGATTGCCGGTTGGCCTGAAGGCGGCTTTTATCGATGGATTCTACCTGTTCGCGGATTTCAGGATGTTGCTCAAACAACCGGTCAAGGTCAGACTTCTTCAGCTCGTACAATGAACATGGGGTAGCTGCTCTGGCAGTCGCATTGCGTGGCGCGTGATGAAGCATGGCTGCCTCGCCAAAGAAATCTCCGGCGTACAGGGTCGCAACCTGTTCTTCGCGCCCCTGATCTTCACGCAGGACCTGCGCGATTCCACGGGCAATCAGAAACAGGGAATCTCCGGCATCACCCTGCCGGATAATGTCGGTTCCGCGGCGAACAGTATGCGGACGCAGGTGGCGTGCAATACGGCTGAACTGATCTGGTTCGATGCCAGCAAAGACCGGCACCTTGGCGAGTAACTCTTCCGGTTCAATTTCAAAACAGGCATTGATATCGTCTTTCTTCAACTGCCTGATGCGGCTGCTCTGGTCCCTGAGAATGGCGCTGGCGATACCGGCAGACAACAGTCCGTTCTCGGCAGCGTGCTCTACTGCATCATGTTCGGAGATCAGCAGCAGGCGCTGACTGAGCTGCTCCTGCATGGTTTCAACAAACTCAGGGTATTGCTCTGCCACTTCATCTATCTGGGACTTAAGTTCTGCCCGGATATTTTCATAAACCTTAACCAGTGCATTCAGACTGGTGTCGTTCACATGCTGATCATCCACTTCATTGAGATAGGCCAGCACGGAACCGGTTCCCCGATAGCGTCCCCAGGCCACATCATAGTCGCGGATAATCTGCTGAGTTCGCATGGCCTCGACCAGACCGCCGAAACCTGGCACAAAGTCCAGCAGGCTAATCAGCGCAATACTGAAACGGGTGCTCAGAGACGGTTCGGTAGCAGTCACCGGCATCTGCTGCCGGTGCTTCACATCTTCCAGCTGAACCGTAACGGTGTAATCGAGTTCGCGATAGGCAAACTCGTTGATCAACCCACGGCTGAAGAGTTCATGATATCTGGCACGCTCGCGGCCCAGGCAGCGTAATGCCAGAATGACCGAGTTGGTTCCGGGGGTCATGTTTTCATACATCTGCTCAATTTCGCGATCCAGCATTTCGGTTTGCTGAGCTGTCTTTTCGCGGATATTGTCGGCAATACGTGCACTGAACAGGCCTCCCTGGACCAGCCGGTCCAGTCTAGAAAGTCCTTCCCGTCTGGCCTGCAAGTCACCCTCAAGGCGCGCCAGATTGTCTGTCAGGCTGAGTTGATTGAGGCCGAGCCTGCGCACCAGCATTTCTATACTCAGTCCCTGTACGACCAGTGTGAACAGCACCGCGCCCATCACAACTGCAATCAGCGTGTCTT
>JAGRIO010000517.1 GCA_020443225.1 Pseudomonadales bacterium | reverse complement strand
ATCTCTCCCTGCCCTGGCAGGAAGACCAGGAAGTTGCTGTCTGGATTTTCCTCGATCGCTTTCAGGGTGGTAGAGACCACCTTGTCGACGATTGGGTCACGGGGCTGAGTCGCCACGCCATAAACAATATCAACGGGAAATTGTTTGCCTTCACTGCGGATGACGGGTGCACCACAAAGTGCTGCAGAGAGCGCCTCACCGTTGAGCGTTGCTGACATGATCAAAAGTCGCAGTGGATCATCTTTCTCACGGAAAATCTCCCGTCCCTTCAGGCACAACGCCAGCGCAAGGTCCGCATCCAGGCTGCGTTCATGGAATTCATCAAAGATGATCAGGCCTACGTCGCTCAGTGCCGGGTCTTCCTGCAACATGCGGGTAAGAATGCCGTCAGTGATGACTTCTACACGGGTGTGTTTGCCGACCTTGGTGTCAAGTCGCATCCGGTAGCCGATGGTCTCACCAACTTGTTCATGGAGCAGACTGGCCATGCGGTGAGCAGCAGATCTGGCGGCAATTCGCCGTGGTTCCAGCATCAGGATTTTCTGATGACCAAGCCATGGTTGCTCCAGCAGGGCGAGCGGCACCAACGTGGTCTTTCCTGCACCGGGTGGCGCTTCCAGAATCGCGTCGGCTGAGTGCTGCATGGCCGTCAGTAATTCCGGCAGTACGGCTTCGATAGGCAGGTTAAGTGAGATCATCAGGTTAGATGTGGCGGCTGTTTCAGATTCTGAATAGTGGATGTTGTGATTTTCACGTACTTCTTTGTACGGGCATAAGGTGAAAGTACCTGCTGCCACTTCCCCTGCCTGATCTTGCAGTTTAGCTAAATCAGGAAGACAGAAAGACAGTAAGAAAGTGGGCTTACAAAGTTGCTGACTATAACAGGAAATTGAGCACAGGAAGGGCTGCCAGCGATCTGGCGGAAGGGAGAAACCTACCTGCGATGGCATCAGCTTGAAAGGATGTGTTTCTGAGCATCTTTCCTGATTTGTTGAAGTACAACGTGGCCGCCATAAAGTATCTGAAGGCTCAGGCAACGCTGCGACAACCTGCGTTTGTTAAGGATTAGTTCCGCTTTGTTAACTGTGATGCCGGTCGTTCCAAAGTGGAACACATTCACAAACTGGTTCTGGCGCCTGGTGTACCGGTTCCTCACTTTCAGCTTCTCGAAACCACAATTCAGCATGACGCACAGCAAGTCATAAAATTTATTCAAACTCCGGAATCGGGTATAACACCTGACTAAAAGGTATGTGATGGCTCTGTTAGTGTGCTTAATTAGTAAACTGTCCCCAATTAAGATGGCCCCAGTTAAAATTCTGTTGGTTTGTCTGTTGCTAGTTTCGGGTGTTCAGCATGCCGTAAGTGCTGACGTTGTTTCTGCAATAGAAACGAGGATGGCCGCTGCGGGGGTGCCGGGGCTCGCGCTGGTGGTTATCGATAAAAATGACGTTGTAATGTCAGAAGCCTGGGGTGTACGCAGCTTAGATACCAACGAACCCCTTAAGCCTGAAGACGTGTTTGAGGCAGCATCAAACGGTAAGATGCTGGCGGCAATGGCGGTTCTGATGCTCGCAGAGCAAGGCAAACTTTCACTGGAAGATGTTGTTGCCTCTGACCGGCTGAGTTCTGGTTGCCCGCCGGTCACTGTAAAAGATTTGCTGAGTCATACCGCTGGATTGGGCAATGATATCGGTGCTTCGCAATTTACCGTGGATTGTAACCAGCGTGGCCACTTCGCCTATGCGGGAGAAGGCTATGCACTACTTGATGAAGTGATACGTGAGGCCTCTGGACAAAGTAGCGAAGCGTTCATAGAACAGAACATCCTGCTGCCGCTG
>JAGRIO010000516.1 GCA_020443225.1 Pseudomonadales bacterium | reverse complement strand
AAATCATGGCTGATCCCGTCTGGATCGGGACCTCGCCCGCTTCGCCCCGCTGGTCACCAGACGGCTCCAGTCTGGTTTATGACATTCCCCAGCCTGAAGGACGACGGCAACAGACTTTCAGAGCGGACCCGGGGCAACCAGCTACCATTATTTCCATCGACGGCGCAGCGATTGAACAACACAGCATTGACCGCAAAGTGATCGCCCCGAATGGAGATACTGTCTGGAGTTTTGCTGGGAACGTTTATCTGCGCAGCGAGCAGGAGATCCGGCAACTGACCCGCGATACAGCCAGGCAGACCGCACCCGGGTTCCTGACCGATGGCAATGTATTCTGGCAGGAAGACAACAGCATCATCGTTTACCACAGACCCACTGGCACTTACCGTGAAATCGCCAGTTGGCGATTCGAAAAAGCACCAACCGCTTCTGAACCCGTGGCTGACTTCATTGGCCGGGAACAACTCGCACTGATAACTAGCCTCAGCCAGAAACGCAGTGAAGCTGAAACCAGCGCCAGTGAACGCGAAGCCCTGACGGAGCAGTCGGGTGCCTGGGCGCCAAAGCCCTTCTATTTACCTGAAGACGCCGAGTTGATTCGCGCCAGCTACTCACCAGCAGGTCGCTGGCTGTTGCTGGTGACCGGCACCAAAGTAAAAAAGAACCCGGAAGACACCATTCCCCACTATGTGGATGACTCGGGGCGCATCGTTCACAAACCAGTCAGGGCAAGGGTGGCAGACGCTGAGCCGGTCTCGCATCAGCTCTGGCTGGCAGATATTCAGAATCACAACCTGCAGGCTCTGGACCTCAGCACTTTGCCGGGTTATGACGAAGACGTCCTGAAAGATGTACTGAAGGAAAACGCCAGGGCCAGAAGTGAAACCTACAAATCAAAAAGAGCGGCCAGATTCATAAGGCTGATGACACACCGGGGCGCCGGTAACAGCGACCCTGTCATCTGGCACCCAAACGGTCAGCAGGTCGCGCTGATGCTGGAATCCTGGGACAACAAAGATCGCTGGATCGTCACCCTGAATGCCGCCGATGATGCCCCCACGCTGATCAGTCAGCACCGGCTTCATGATCAGGCCTGGGTCAACAATTACGCATTCAATGAGTTTGGCTGGCTGAAGGGTGACCCGCGTCTGTTCTATCTGTCAGAAGAATCGGGCTATGCCCATCTGTATGTTCGTGAACCCGGCAGCAAAGCCCGCCAGCTGACCAGCGGTCAGTTTGAGGTCAGCGATGTCACCCTGTCACCTGATGGCGATGCCTTCTACTTTAAATCCAACAAAATTCACCCCGGCGTGTATGAGATCTACCGCCTACCCACAGAGGGCGGCGAACCCACTCAACTGACAAACTTCGATGGTCAGACCAGTTATGAACTGAGTCCTGATGGTGAGTGGTTATTACTGACGAGTTCCCGTGCCAACCAGCCACCGGAACTGTTTCTGTCTGCGGCTGCTAACGCGTCTGCACCGGTGCAGCTGACCACAACGGTTACCAGCGAATTTCTCAGCTATCAGTGGCCAGAACCGGAATTCGTTTCGTTTCCCGTCAAGGGTACAAGGCAAGCTGTTCATGCCCGGCTGTATCTGCCCGAGGAGAACCGTCGCAATAGCGCTGCAGTGTTCTTCATCCATGGCGCCGGATATCTGCAGAACAGTCACAAAGGCTGGTCTGATTATTTCCGGGAGTATATGTTCAACGTGATGCTCAGCCGTCAGGGCTATGTAGTCATGGATATCGATTACCGGGCATCAGCGGGTTATGGCCGCGACTGGCGAACTGCGATCTACCGGGATATGGGGCAGCCAGAAACAGAAGATTTTCGCGCTGCTATCGAC
>JAGRIO010000515.1 GCA_020443225.1 Pseudomonadales bacterium | reverse complement strand
ACTTCTCCCGTGTCCTCATCTTCAAGCTTGTGCAGACAGCAGCGGGCACAGCCATCACAGAGAGACTCCCACTCTTCGGTGGACATTGCCCCGAGCGGCTTATCTAGCCAGAACTTATCCATGCCAGGTGTCTGCCGGAGGCAACTGCAGATGGTAACCATGGGCTGCAAGATTCTGCATTACCACCGCCGGGTCTTCTCTGGCCATCCGTCTTTCGGCATGTAATTCAAAGGTTAATGCCAGTGCCGGAGAGCCAAACTGTTTCAAAAGCGCCTCTGGCACCCGATCTAACCCTTCGGCGCGATTCACATAAATATACAGATCAGCCTTGATACTGCTTTTGTAAACATCACACAGAATCCTGCTCATACCTGCCTCTGCTACTCTGCCAGTGCTTTCAGTAAGTCATCACCAATCACAGTTTTTCGCCAACCCAGCATGTCTGCAGGCAACACAAAGTCGCCTCCGTTTTCGCCGGAACGGATCAGGGCTTCCAGATGCCGCCGGCGCGCCAGCATTTCAGGTGCCACCTGCCAGGATTCGGCCTTTTCATTGACGATTTGCTTCAGTTTCTTCATCAACTTGTTGTTGACGGGGGTAGCAGACTCAACTTCAATTTTGCCACGCTGTTCTTCGGGGACCATTCTTGCGCGGTTAACCAGTTCCACAATGGAATCCCCGTACTGGCGTAACTGCCGGGCATTCATGGTGGTGTGCTTATGCAAGCCGCCGGTTTCCAGATAGTCCAGACGCGCGATCGCGAGAATGGATTTCTCATCAATAATGCGGTTTCTGGGTACATCGCGCTCTCGTGCCACAGTCTCGCGCCAGGCACAGATTTCACGCACAAGGTATAACGATTCCCGGTCCAGTCGCGCCAGACCCTTGAGTCGCAGATAGGCTCTCTCAGGCTCCACGTTGGTCGCAATGTCTTCCGCTGCATGATCACACTCTTCTGCAACCCAGGCAGACTTGCCAGCAGCTGCCAGTAACCCGACCTGTTTCTCATAGACTTCAAGCAAGTGAATGACATCCAGCGCCGCATATTCCAGCTGGGCATCTGTCAGAGGCCGCTGCAGCCAGTCTGAACGGGTTTCATCCTTGGGAATGTTCAGCCCGAGATAATGCTCTACCAGACGCTGGTAGCTCATGGAAAAGTCTACCCCTAGGGCAGCCGCAGCCACCTGAGAATCAAACAGAGGCGCAGGTACCACGCCAAGGGACCGGTGGAAGACTTCAATGTCTTCTGAGCAGGCATGAAAGACTTTCACTACCCCGGGATCTGTCAGCAGATCAATCAGGGGCAGCAGATCTTCGATCTCTAATGGATCCACTAAATAGCAGTGGTCGCCATCGAAAAACTGGATCAGCCCCACGATAGGAAAGTAGGTATTAAAGCGGGCGAACTCGGTGTCTATAGCGACTGCCGGACGTTGCCTGCACTGATCTGTCACTTCCTGCAGTCGCGCTACATCGCTGATCATTTCATATTGGGAATCACTCACAGGGCTTTGCGACCTGCCAGCGCGTGGGACAAGGTAGAACCATCAACAAACTCCAGTTCGCCGCCCAGGGGAATACCCTGAGCGATGCGGGATACGACAATATTCAGCGGTTTCAGTTTCTCGGAGATGAAGTGCGCTGTCGCCTCACCTTCTACGGTTGAGCTGATTGCAAGAATCACTTCAGCCACACCTTGCTGACAGCGCCCTATCAGCGTATCGATACCCAACTCCTCAGGTCCGATACCATCCAGTGGCGACAAGGTACCCATAAGAACAAAGTAGGTGCCTCTGTACCCGCCAGTCTGTTCGATAGCCATGAGATCAGCCGGTGTTTCAACTATGCAAACGG
>JAGRIO010000514.1 GCA_020443225.1 Pseudomonadales bacterium | reverse complement strand
CTTTGGTGACGATCTGATTGCCACCGAACATGCCGGCAATCGTGTTATCAGACTGGCGCAAGGCGGTCCTGTGGAACTGCTGAAAATCGAGGAACCTTCTGCCCTGCTGAAAGTCGGGGGTGATTTATACACGGCCAGCTGGACATCAGGCGAAATACTGCAGATCGGCGCAAACAATACCATGCTGGCGCAAGCCCGAACCGTTGCCAGCGGCTTCAGCCGACCAGAAGGACTCGCCTGGCGTAATGGTGAGTTCATTGTTCGTGAAGGTGATAGCGGAAATATTTTTGCTGTGACTATGACAGGCAACAAAAAACTGCTGACCACCGTTTCTGCCGGATCAGCAGCTGCCTCTGCTGCACAGCCACTTTCCATGGTATTTAATGATGTGGCAGTCGACGCAGCCGGCAATATCTACGCATCTGGCGAAACCGACAGAGTGTTGTACCGGTTTGGTAGTCAGCCCTGAGGGAACACCCATGAAACAGGCGCAACTGGCCACTCTTGTCGGACATCATTTCGATGGCGCGAGTCTGACCAGTTGCGTGAAACTCACCGGTGGCGTGTCAGCGGACACCTGGCGTCTCACTATTGATCGTGACGGCCAGGCGGAAACCCTGGTGGTCCGTATCCATGGCGAACATCACAGTGGTCATAGCGCCGCAGATGAATTTGCCATCCTGGATGCCTTGTGGCGCGCGGGCTTACCTGTCCCCAGACCACTCGCCTTCGATAGCGACTGTCAGCATATTCCATGGCCATGTATCTTCATCGGGTTTGTTGCAGGCACGACTGCAATGCCCGCAGGCGACAATGCTATCGTCTGCATGGCGCGGCAACTGGCCGATATTCATCGTTACCAGCCGGAACTGGACTGCCTGCCGCAGCGCTGTGAGCCCTATCCTGAGATGCTGGATTTTCTGCCAGAAGGTCCGGAATGGACACCTCTGACCGAACAGTTGGCCCGGCAGCCACCCCCGGCATTCAGTGGCATACGCTGCATGTTGCACGGTGATTACTGGCCAGAGAATATCTTATGGCATCAGAACAACATCAGCGCGGTACTGGACTGGGAAGATGCCGCAATCGGCGATGCCTTGTCTGATATCGCCTGCTGTCAGCTGGAGCTACGCTACCGGTTCGGCAAACCCATCATGCAGGCGTTCCTTACGGCTTATCAGGCTGAGCGCCCTACCGACATGACGCACTTACCCTACTGGCAGATTTATGTCGCTGCAGCCGCACAGAAATATATGTCACTATGGCGACTGCCGCCGGAACGTGAGGCGCATATGCGATCAGAGGCGCTGGCAATGATTCGCGAAGCCAGCGAGCAACTGCTTGCACCACCAACAAAAAGTTAGACCAACAGGAAACAGCGAGGCCACCCAACATGTCCAGGCTCACATCACACACCCTACAGCACAATGGCATCACCACCAGCTACTACGACGAAGGCACAGGTCCGGTACTGCTTCTGGTGCATGGTTTTACCGGCGGCAAACTGGACTTTCATGATCAGGTCACATACTTCAGCGACCGTTGCCGGGTTATCGTGCCTGACAACCGCGGACATGGAGAAACCACCAATACTGGCAGACGATCTGACTATACCCTTGAGACACTGGTAGATGACCTGCACAGTTTTATTCAAACACTGGGTTTAAGTGACGTCCATCTGTTGGGGCATTCTCTTGGTGGCATGGTTGCCATGCGCTATGCGCTCACACATCCCGGAAACCTTTCCTCGCTGATACTGATGGATACTTCTGCCACGCCGTTAAATGTGCCTGCGGATTACTTCAGCACCATGGCAGATATACTGCAGGAAAAAGGACCGCAAGCTCTGGTAACCCTGATGC
>JAGRIO010000513.1 GCA_020443225.1 Pseudomonadales bacterium | reverse complement strand
GTTCAGGAAAACCATGCAGGCAGATGGCGAGTTTGTCGCCTGATCCACACTGATCGACTTCAAAGTTCAGCCCGTTGGCTTGCACAAAACAGGTTCTTACAGGATAGGCTTCTTCACTCACCGTTCTACTCCGGATGACTGTCGTTGACGCAGCCTGCTGACTCTCAATAGACTGGACGACATTGATCATTGACAAACCCGGAGTATCGCATGTCTTACGGCAATCTTAAATTTGGTATTTTCCTCGCCCCTTTTCATCCCGTCAGAGAGAACCCGACTGCCGCCCTGGAACGCGACATGGAGCTGATAGAGTATCTGGACCAGTTGGGCTATGACTATGCCTGGATTGGCGAACATCATTCTGCGGGATTCGAAATTATCGCCTCACCAGAGTTGTTTATTGCAGCAGCAGCCCAGCGCACAAAACATATCAAACTGGGCACAGGTGTATCGTCCCTGCCCTATCACCATCCACTGATGCTGGCAGACCGAATCATGCAGCTGGACCATATGACCCGCGGTCGGGTCGCATTTGGCGTGGGTCCCGGTGCCCTGCCCTCAGATGCCTACATGATGGGCATCAATCCGGTAGAGCAGCGGGACATGATGCTGGAAGCTATTGAAGTGCTGGTACCTTTGTTACGGGGTGAGACCGTCACCCGGAAAACCAGCTGGTTCGAACTGAATGAAGCGCGCCTGCAACTGGAGCCCTATACCAAACCTATGGTTGAAATGGCCGTGGCTTCACAGGTCTCGCCTGCCGGTGCCCGTGCCGCCGGTACTTTTGGGCTGGGACTGCTTTCCATCGGTGCCACCTCTACCGGCGGTTACAATGCCCTGGCCACCAACTGGGAAATCTTTGAACGCAAGGCGAAGGAACACAATCAGGTCGCCGACCGTTCAAAGTGGTCACTGGTAGGTCCCGTTCATATCGCTGAAACAAGAGAGCAGGCATTCGACAATGTCCGTCACGGCATCAACGACTGGGTGCGGTATTTTCAGGAAGTTGCCGCCCTGCCGGTAGCGCCGCAGGACGGTGCAGATCCGGCCGAAGCACTGGTGGAATGTGGCATGGCGGTTATTGGCACGCCAGATGACGCTATCGCCCAGATCGAGCGCCTGCAGGAACAATCCGGCGGCTTTGGCAGCTTTCTGCAGATGGCCCATAACTGGGCAGACTGGCAACAGACCAGAAAGAGCTATGAACTCTTCGCTCGTTATGTGGCACCCTGCTTCCAGTCTGCCAACGGTAACCGGGCAGCCAGCTATGACTGGACCAGCAAAAATCACGAGCGTTTCATGACCGCCGTAGGTACGGCGATTACCAAAGAAATTGAAAAGGATGAGAAAGAAAAACAGGCGTAGCTGAAAACTGTTTGTTATACTACGCGCTTCACCTCGGTCCTCTCGCAACGAATAATTGTGAACCCCGCCAGGCCCGGAAGGGAGCAACGGTAGCAGTGACTTCGTGTGCCGGGATGTGGCTGAGGTGATCCAGATTTTCGCAAGGCTCCCATGCTCTTAGCTCTGATGATTCATTGAACCACTCGATGATTCGGGCTGAATGGCGCGCTTAGCAAACGCCAGCGCTGGTATTTTGTCAGCGCAGGCGAGCACATATGCGTACTCAACTGCGCTGAAAGTTGAAACGGAGAGGTGTCCGAGCGGTCGAAGGAGCACGCCTGGAAAGTGTGTATACGGCAACGTATCGGGGGTTCGAATCCCCCCCTCTCCGCCATTGTTCTCCGGTCCGTTCTGCAACTGTCAGTGACTCGGCTCTACCCACTTAAATGGGGGATAGCCGTTTTCCTTAAACGCTTAAACACGATTGATAATCCCAGCCCACCCTTAATGATGAAGAGC
>JAGRIO010000512.1 GCA_020443225.1 Pseudomonadales bacterium | reverse complement strand
AGCTTCACAAAACCCTGATGGAAATTGCTGGTCCAGCGAATATCAGGGTTGTGTGTTGCCATCAGCTCATCCAGTCGCGCTGCGCTAAGCACATCAAAGCCAGACTCCAGAAAGTCACCGGGGGAAGTAATGCCCGCGGTACCGATTTCTACGCCCACAGATTTTCCTGCATTATTGGTCAGCAGGTTCGCCCAGAAACTGTGGCTGTCGCCAGTGAGCACCACCAGATCTTCGCAACCGGCTTCAGCGCACAGTTCATAGAATGCTTCTCTTGCCCATGGGTATCCGTCCCAGGTGTCCGGATAAATTGGCAGATTGAACTGCCCTTTCCATGCCAGATCGGCCGAAGTGCCGGGTACTGCGTCTGAAGCGCCTGGCATCCGGATACCGGCAGCTGTTATATCAGGCACACGGGTTTTGGCCATCGGAATCGCATTACCAACCAGATGCCACTGACACCCGGTAACAACAGACCGTCGCAGAGAATCTGACAGGAACTCCTTCATTTTTGCTGACAACATTTCTCTGCCGGGCGCACCCAGCACTTCAGCTTCAAATCGTCTGGCGGCTGCAGGGCTGTTCACTGTCGCAAGATAGTCGCTGTAGTCAATCTGTCTGGCACGGGCAGTATGACGGGTTTCCAGCGTCGTCAGACTGAATAGCTTGCCAAACTCATAGTGACGCCAGAAATCCAGAGCCGAAGAACCTTCCTGCGGATCACGCACTGGCATCCACTCATAATAGGCCTGCACCGAAGCAGCTCTGCGCTCCTGCCAGTCGCCCTCATCGGGCTGATGATTCTGTGCACCGCCATACCAGGGGTTGTTCGCACTTTCATGGTCATCCCAGAGCGCTATGAGCGGGTGGCTGCGGTGCATCAACTGAGAATCCGTATCAGCCTTGTACTGGCTATGTCGAATCCGGTAATCCGCCAGTGATATGATTTCATGGCCAGGCTGATGCACCCTGCCGATCGACGCGGCAATCTCACCACCCCAACCCTTTGCACCATACTCATAGAGATAATCGCCTGTATGCAGAACAAAGCTGATATCGGGGTCAAGCGCAATTGCCCGGTAGGCATTGAAGAAGCCGAACGCATAGTTGGAACATGACGCCAGCGCCAGACCCAGCTGACTGACATCACCCTGCGGCAAGGTTCTGGTTCTGCCAGTGTCAGAGTGAACACCATCGCAGATAAACCGGTAGTAATAGTCCACGCCTGCTGTCAGACCCTGTGGTACCACCTTCACAGTGAAATCCCGCTCCGGCCCGGTCCGGAACTCACCCCGGCTGACGACCTGAGTAAGTTCCGGATCGTTGGCCAGCACCCAACCCACACGCACGCCATCATTCATGCCGCTGACGCGGGTCCACAGGACCACGCTGTCATGTCGTGGATCACCGCTGGCAACGCCATGCCGGAACGGGGATTCTGCTCCGCTGGCAAACGAAGGACTGATTATCTGAATAAAGGGGAGGCTGGCCAGTCCCTGACTGAACTGACGTCGGCTGATAGTCACCATGGAATACTCCGGCTTTTCGAAAGACCCTATGATCTGACACTCATGTTTGCAAATGATTAAGGAAACAAAAAAGAATCAGCGGCGATCAGACATCTCCCGGGGGGAGGGAAGAGACACCTGATCGCCGCTGCAACAGAAGGCGGGGGAACCTTCACTCGTCAGGAGCAATGGCATTATGCAAACTCATTATTAAAAGACGACAAAGACCCGCCACAGAAATTAAAAATGTTCGTTAAGCATCCTTACCTGGCGTTAAACACACCGGCATTGACAGCCGGGTCTGGCAAAGTCAGATCTCTGCAACTTCAGCTCACCAAGATAAGTTACAACCATATTACA
>JAGRIO010000511.1 GCA_020443225.1 Pseudomonadales bacterium | reverse complement strand
CCCTGCGTGCCCACCGCAAATCACTGGCAGAATCCCAGGGTGTACCGCCTTATGTCATTTTCCACGACAGTACCCTGCAGGCCATGGCTGAACAGATGCCGTCTACGCTGGCTGAACTCTCCCGGATTCCGGGGATTGGTGAACGCAAGCTCGACAAGTATGGCGAGGGCTTCCTGAACGTACTGAACAGTAGTTACTGAGGTGCTTAATATCTCTTTGCAGCGCTACGACAGATGCGTTCTCGCTGTGAGCTGACGTTGCTGTGCTCACAGCTGTAGTTACAGATACTTATATAAGTGCGCTCATTACTGGCAACGCTCAAACCATTGCCGGCGGTAACAAAAGCAAACTAGTGATTGTACCTGCCCACCGATAAGCACATACTGCCACCCGCATGATGCCCGCTCTGGCGCGTCTATCGGGAAATCCCCATGAAACCTTCCGTTCAATTGATTCTCAGCGCGTCAGTGCTGCACGGCGCTGTCGCCTGCAATTCTTTATCCTCACATGCAGTGACTTCTGCGCAGGCTAAGCCCGGAAATATTCAGGACCAGGAAGCACCCATACAGCAGGACAGTTTGTAAGTCAGGGCGCAGCCCGTGGCTGCTGCTGCCATCACCTACAAGTGGGTGGGCACCAATAAATCAGGCAAGAAAAGCACGGGTGAAATCTCGAGCTCCAGCCCGAAGTTCGCGCAGGCAGAACTGCGTAAGCAGGGTATTACTGCGATCAAAGTCACCAAAAAAGGTGGCGGTCTGGATGCGTTGCTGCAAATGGGCGTTAAGATCTCAGCCGGCGACATTGCTCTCTTCACCCGTCAGCTGGCAACCATGATGAAAGCCGGCGTACCGCTGGTGCAGTCCTTTGAGATTGTCGCCGATGGCATTGATAACCCGGCCATGCGCGACCTTATCCTCAAAATTCGCGATGATGTTTCTGCAGGCAATACCCTAGCCTACGCCATCCAGCAACATCCCAAAGAATTTGACGACCTGTTCTGTGCGCTGATTGCTGCCGGGGAAGAGTCCGGCTCGCTGGAGACCATGCTCGACCGGCTTGCCACCTATAAAGAAAAGTCAGAGGCACTGAAAGCCAAAATCAAAAGCGCGATGAACTACCCGATTGCCGTACTGGTAGTGGCTGGTATCGTCTCCGGCATCCTGCTGGTTAAGGTGGTACCTCAGTTTGAAGAGATCTTCGCCGGCTTTGGCGCTGAACTGCCTGAGTTCACCCAAATGGTCGTCAACATGTCGAACTGGATGCAGGCTTACTGGTTTCTGATCATCGCCGGTATCGCTGGCGTTGTATTCATTCATGGCCAGGCCCATAAGCGTTCTCAGAAAGTCCGTGACGGTCAGGAACGCCTGATGCTGAAGCTACCGATTCTGGGCGATATTCTGGACAAGTCCTGTGTGGCGCGATTCGCCCGCACCCTTTCCACAACCTTTGCAGCCGGCGTGCCACTGGTGGATGCGCTGGAATCCGTTGCCGGCGCGGCAGGTAATGTTGTCTACCGTGAAGCCATTCACAAGATTCGCGATGAAGTTTCCAGCGGCTACCAATTGAATATCTCAATGGCCCATCAGGAAGTCTTCCCCAACATGGTATTGCAGATGGTTGCCATTGGCGAGGAGGCGGGCGCCCTGGACGACATGCTCGACAAATCCGCTTCCTACTACGAGGAGCAGGTGGACAACGCGGTGGACAACCTGACGAGCCTGATGGAGCCGATGATCATGTCCGTACTGGGCGTTCTTGTCGGCGGCCTGATCATCGCCATGTATCTGCCGATCTTCCAGCTCGGCAAGGTGGTTGGCGGCGGCTGAAAGCTCTTCGTCATGGAAAACCTGCTCAGCCAAGGATGGTTGGTGTTTGCACTGATTG
>JAGRIO010000510.1 GCA_020443225.1 Pseudomonadales bacterium | reverse complement strand
CTCAGGGTCTTTCATCAACGGTGAGTCGCTGTTCCCCAGATCGCCGGAAAATACCAGCCGTTTCTGCTTTCCGCTTTCCTGAATCGTCAGCTCGACAATCGATGAACCGAGTATGTGACCGGCATCATGAAAGCAGGCTGTCACCGCATCGCTCATCTGCACGCAATCACCGTATTCAGCACGCTCGCACAACGACAATACCGTTTGCACATCGGCTTCGTCATACTCCGGCTCCAGCGGTTTTCTGCCATGCCGGGCGCGGCGCACGTTCTCGCGCTCCAGGTCGCGGTTGTAAAGTCCCCAGGAATCTCTGAGCAGAATCTCCAGTAAATCGGCAGTGGCGGCGCTGCAATAGATCGGACCACTGAACCCACGGTTCACCAGCTTGGGCAGCAACCCGGAATGATCCAGATGGCCATGGCTAAGGATTACTGCATCTATCGTCGATGGCCTGAAGCGGAATTTATCCTTGCGGATGCGATCAACATCGCTGCCGCCCTGATGCATGCCGCAGTCCATTAATAAGCGGAAACCGGCGGTTTCAAGCAAATAACATGAACCCGTAACTTCGCGGGCAGCGCCATAAAATGTTAACTGAGGCATAGTATTTCCAGCATTAAGAGGGCATTCAGAGTTGGCTCAGAAGGTATATTCAAGCGATGTCGCATACTTGAAATCACCCTTGTCGACACCTCTGACCGGTTCACCATTATAGTGATATCCCAGCGAAAACTTCACCGCAAATGCTTGCGCTATATCAGCTTTCAGCGACATATTGTTCACTGTACGCAGATTTCCCCAGTCATCGAGGGCTGGTTGCAGATAGCTCGACAGGGTGAAGACCGGCCCACCATCAGAAAGCGGCAGTGATACAGATGCATACAGATTAGCCCGCAACTCACGAGTCTCGTCAGTGGCACCGGTATAGCGCTCATATTCCTGCATCAGACCAGCGCCTACTGCCAGTCGACGGTCGTTCTGCTGCTCCCACAATTCAAAGCGAACACCGGCACCCAGCAAGCGGCGGCGCTGCAGTTCCACAAACTGATCCTGCTGAAACTGCAGATAGGATTCGATGGCAAAGGTATCGGTCAGACGCCGGACATAACGCAGATGAGCAAAACTGTTATCCGCCGTATCATTGCCGTTGGAATCTCCCCGCTCCCAGGACGCCAGAAACATCAGCGTGGTTGCGTTCGCGCGCCAGTGGAAATGCTCGCTGATTTCAGCCTTGCTGCTGTCGTCATTGCCGCTGGCTCCACTGAAAGAAAACCCCAGCGTATTGGTTACCCCATCTTCCAGTACCGAGGAATAACTGTCCTGGACATCGACAATCGCCAGCGCGGTAGATGAACCGAGACTGCAGGCCAGCAGCAGGCTGGTAGTGATGATGCGGGCAAAACCGAACCTCATGTAGACTCTCCGATGAAAACGGGACAGCCGCAGAGTTTACCGGGTTCAGTCAGAAATTTCTCAACTGCACTGACCTTCCAGGCTCGCTACCCAGCGTCGTATCAGTGCTGCGCCTTCCTGATGCACCAGCGAGCGACCAATCTCCGGCATCATCGCCGCCGGATCATCAGAACCGACCCGGAACACCAGTATTGACTCGTCCGGTTTGCCGGGTGAAATACTGACTGAGCGCCCGCCAGAACCGCCGCCAGTGGCTATCGGCACCTTGCAGTAACCCAATCGCCGTTTATCGGTTTCCTGCCAGTTGATGAACAACCCGGAAGTATCTGCGGGGCCCACCGGGTTATGGCAGTGACCACAGTTAATATCAAGCCAGGACCTGGCTGCCAGATTGAGACCAGCATCCGTGACAGATTGCGGATCCTGCCAGCGAGCGGCAGCTGGTATGTCACTGAGATCAGTCGCAATAAAACCCGCC
>JAGRIO010000509.1 GCA_020443225.1 Pseudomonadales bacterium | reverse complement strand
GGGCACCGACCCTGTGGCGATAATGACATTGTCGCCTTCCAGAGTCTCAACCTTTCCGTCATGCAGTGTCACTTCCACTACCCGGCCAGCGTTCAGCTTCGCCGCCCCTTCATATGTCCTGATGCCATTGGTCTTCAGCAACCCTGCGACACCCTTGGTCAGATTCTCTACCACGGTGTCCTTACGGGCAATCATCGCGGGCACGTCAATTTTGACGCCTGAAACTTTTACGCCGACGGCATCGAATTCATCCCGTGCTTCCACAAACTTGTGGGAAGAATCAAGCAAGGCTTTGGACGGAATACAACCCACATTCAGGCAGGTACCACCAAAAGCAGGCTTGCCGTGCTTGTTTATCCACTTGTCGATGCAGGCGGTATTAAGACCCAGCTGGGCGGCCTTGATTGCTGCATGGTATCCGGCAGGACCGGCGCCAATGACGATCACGTCAAATTTTGTAGCCATAACTGATAACTCCGGATTAGCGTTTAAATATCCAACAGGATCTTAGCGGGTTCTTCCAACAGCTCTTTAATGGTGACAAGGAAGCGGACAGCTTCCTGACCATCGATCAACCGGTGATCATAAGACAAAGCCAGATACATCATCGGCCTGATCTTGACCTCACCGTTAACAGCCATCGGGCGATCCTGAATCTTGTGCATACCCAGAATACCGGTTTGTGGTGGATTCAGAATCGGCGTAGACAGCAGCGAACCGAAGGTACCACCATTGGAAACCGTAAAGGTTCCACCGGTCATATCATCAATGGCGAGCTTGTTTTCCTGCGCCTTCTGACCGTACTCACGAATCTGATCTTCAATTTCCGCCAGCGTCAGGCTGTCAGCATCACGGAGAACCGGAACCACCAGACCACGGGGCGAACTGATAGCAACTCCTACATCCTGATAACCGTGATAAACAATATCACTGCCGTCAATCGACGCGTTGACTGCCGGGAAACGTTTAAGGGCTTCAACACTGGCGCGAACGAAGAATGACATAAAGCCCAGTCGCGTGCCGCCATGAGCCTTTTCAAAAGCATCCTTATAGAGTTTGCGGAGCTCCATAATGGCCGTCATATCCACTTCGTTAAACGTGGTCAGCATCGCAGCAGTTTGCTGTGCTTCTACCAGACGCCGGGCCACACTGGCCCTCAAACGTGTCATGGGTACACGGCGTTCAATCCGGTCACCAGCAGCCGGCTCGTTGGCAGCAACAGGCACTGCCCTGGGTGTCACAGGTGCTGGCTGTTGTTCTAAGGCCGCCACTGCTTTGAGTACATCTTC
This sequence comes from Pseudomonadales bacterium, assembly GCA_020443225.1. Taxonomy (GTDB): domain Bacteria; phylum Pseudomonadota; class Gammaproteobacteria; order Pseudomonadales; family Azotimanducaceae; genus UBA4582. The sequence continues at coordinate 612 of JAGRIO010000509.1, read as the reverse complement.
CTTGGTAACTCTGCCACCTTTGCCGGTTCCCTCAATGCGCGTGACATCGATTTTATTTTCATCCGCAATTTTTCGGGCTGCCGGACTCACAACAGCTTCCGCATTGTCATTCGCGGTCTCGGCATCAGCCTTTTCAACGGCCATCTCTGCGGGTTTCTCTTCGGCCTTCGCTTGCGTACCGGAATCTTCGCTGGCTGGTGCCGGCGCAGGCGTGTCATCAGAGACATCCCCCGCCGTAAAATGTGCCAGGACTTCCTCAGCCAGCACAGTATCCCCTTCCTGTTTGAGGATTTCGGTAAGTTTTCCATCAGCGGGTGCAACCACTTCCAGCACGACCTTGTCGGTCTCGATATCAACCAGTACCTGATCGCGGCGCACACTTTCGCCTACCTGTACATGCCAGGCAGCAATTTCACCATCGGCGATAGACTCTGGAAATTCAGGGGCTTTAATTTCTGTCATGATTCTTTCGTCCTTTAACGACACTTGTGTGTCATTCGTTAATTCCTGTCGTACGTCTGCTGTACTTCTGCTGAAGTTGTCTACTCCACCTCGTCCTTATACAGCGCATCGTGTACCAGTTGTTCCTGCTGCCGCACATGCAAAGACATA
>JAGRIO010000508.1 GCA_020443225.1 Pseudomonadales bacterium | reverse complement strand
GGGTTAGCTCCCACTTGTCGCCATTCTTGCTGGCATACCCGGCTTCTTCCAGTACCTTCATCAGCTGGTTGAGCTGATCCAGATTCTCCCGCGCCTGCTCACCCATCAGCGCCTCCAGGCGATCGGCATCGACTTTGTCAAAATTGCCGTCGTACTGGGCCCGCTGCAGTTGTTTTTCCAGCTGCTCGAGATCCTGCATTTCCTTCATCAGGTCCATGGCCGCCTGCAGGTCCAGGGCCTCATTGCCGCTGAAGTCATAGCGCTTGCCTCTGGGATTCAGGAATGCCATTTCCTTCGCGAGCTTCATCAGCTCATTTTCCAGATCCGGATCGCCAAACCTGTCAGCCATTAATGACTGTAACTGTTGTTGCTGTTCTGGTGTCAGCGAATTCATCAGAGACTGCGTGGCCGCCATCTGGTTCTGCATCTGCTCCAGTAATTCATCCAGTGACTTTGGCGGGTTAGGTCCAAACATGTCGCCATATTGCTTCATGAAGTCCTCAAAGCCGGGATCTTCGCCAGCAATTTTCTTCACCAGCATGGCATTCAGGTCCCGTAACATCGCTTTCATCCGGTCCAGGTCACCCTGAGACAGGTTCTTCACCATGTTCTCGACATCCTGAAAGAACGACCGGGCTGCTGACTTGCGCAGGTCATCGATCAGTTTCAGGAACTTCTTCTGAGCTTCGGTGTTGAGAAACTCGTATTGCTGCAGGGCGCTGACCTGACCTGCGGTGTCCTCTGGTAGCTGGTCGAGGAAATCACGGTTGTGCCTGCCGATGTCTCCCAGCACCTGCTGGCTGAAATGACTGGTGTCCTGCCCGCTTCCGCCTGCGGACTGGTGATCATTGTTTGCCTGGTCGGCCGCAGGATTTTTGGGTTGCTCTCCGGTAGCGCTGTGTCCCGCAGGCAACTCGTTTTTAAGCTTGTCTATAAACCGGTCAGCAGCTTGCCGGGCTTCCTTCTGGTTGATCCACTCATCGATGGTTCCGCGTTCCATGTTCAGGATTTCATCGAGTTGCTGACGGACACTGTCCAGAACGCTGCCCATGTCATAGCGTTCCAGGCGCTGATTTTTCTGCGCCCGCAAATCCCGCAGCAATTCCCGCAGACCTTTGATGTAGCTGCCGTCCTCGCTCTGCATGCCCCGCTGCGAAAGGTAGCGCATGGCCTGCTCCAGATCGCCGAATTCCATCAGGTCCTCTGCCAGCGCCGAGAGAATCTGATCCGGATCAGTCTCAGACTGCTGCGTACCGTCCCAGGCGGAATAGCGAATATGGGTATGGAATTTTCTGTTCATAAGAACGACTTTGGCTTTGGGTGGGTTATCAGCCCTGGTAGGTTGTTCTGCCGTTGCTGCTCTGTTTGTTCAGTAGCTGGTGCAGATGCAAGCCTTCCAGGATAAATTCGGTAGCAGAAGCCCGGATTGCCGGGCGGTCAAAATCCGTCAGTTTCACTACCACGGCCTCAAGGCCGTCAATACGCCTGATAATGTCTTCATAGTCCACGCTGCTAAGCGTGCTGCCTGTGGTGATGTGCATCCCTTCCGCGAAAGACAGGGCCAGGGATTCCAGAGTGGAAATATCCAGAAAACGGTCAAAAACACCGCGCACGGCCTCATCAAACAGTTTCTGCATGATTTTCTCTTCCCGGCCTTCTTCCATGGCTTCGAATTCGATCTTGCCCTGTAGTGACGGCATGATGAAAGGCAGATCCGAGATTCTGGGTACGACATCTGTCTCCCCCAGTTGTATGGCCCGACGCAGGGCGTTGGCGAGCATGGCCTCGTAGTTCGCCACCGAGGCTCTGACTGAGACGCCAGAGCGCTGGTTAATGTCCGGGGATTTGCGGGCCCGTTGCGTAATCTCAGCGATGATCTGCTGCATGAACGCCGGGACAAACTGACGATACTCGCCCAGTTC
>JAGRIO010000049.1 GCA_020443225.1 Pseudomonadales bacterium | reverse complement strand
CGTCAGTTTCACCGGCAAAAATTGACTCATAAACCTGTGGCGACAGATATTTGGACAACTTGTTCGAAAGACTTTGCAGCATTTCCGCCCGGTTCTTCTCCTGCGCCAGCTGAATGCGGTTTTCGCTTTCCTCACTCAGGCGCCGCAGCATATCCTGAATACCTTCCAGCATGTGATTGAAGGCCCGTGACAACTCACCGATTTCATCACCACTGGAAACCACGACCCGCTGACTGTAATCCTGGGTATCAGTGATAGCTCTGGCAGTGCCAGACAGTTCCAGAATGGGGCGCAGAATATAGCTGGCGACCAGATAGGCAATCGCAGCAATCACAACGGTTCCAACGCCAAGCGCAACATAAAAGAACATTGTCAGACGATCCAGCGCTGCAAAGGCTGCTTCGCGGGACTGAACCAGCTGCAAGATCTGGCCGGGCCAGCGCACGATCTCGCCTGCTACTCTCAGCACCTGATCGTTAGTCGATTCCGCCGCGAGGGTTTCCGGGGTAATGATCTGGTAGTGGGTATACTCACTGCTCACCAGATTGCGCTGCAGATTTTCCAGTGAAAATTCAACAATTAACTGACCAATCGGACCATCAATGAAGCCAGAGTACAACGGCACTTCGTAGAACTGCTGACCTGAGTAACGTTGCTGAATTCGGGCAGGATCCGTGGAGGATATGACCATACCACTGGTATCCGTCACCAGAAATTCACCGATCAGATTCAGGTCCTGCTTTTTCAGATCCAGCAACGCGTTGATACGACCATCAAGGTCACCGGACAACACATCATTCATAGTGTCGAGCGAGGCAATGAATTTCAGATCTTTTTCAAGACGCAGCAACTGGCGATCAAGCTGTTCCAGCGTTCCCTGCAGTTGCGCATCCATATCCTGCAGCAGGCGCTGTTCGAGGTCACTGCGAAATACGTTCAGCAGCAGCACCATCGTGATGACATAGGGTGTCAGCCCCAGCACGATCAGAAGCAATATAGTTTTGGATTTAAAACTCATAAACGACCCGGACAGAGCCATCAACCATGTCACGGGGCAGATAACCAATCGCGCCAGCCACACTGGAAACGAAGCTTTTGACTGATTGCAGGGAGGCCTGAGTTGCCGGCGGCGCTATGCCCTGAAAGTGACTGGTGACCCAGTAGCGTTTCAGCTCTTCCCGCTCCATGTTGAGCACCCGCTCTTCGAATTCCCGCCGGGCCGGATCATTACCTAACAGATTGACCGGAATGACCCGCACGGAGCCATCAAAACTGCGCTTTTTCAGGAAGATATCCCGTAATTTCCCGGAACTCAGATTTTCTATCGAGGTGCTGGTGCTGACCACAACAACATAGTCACCGGCCTGTGCCAGGGACGCACTCAGCAGTAACAATATTCCAATCAGCCCACGCATCAGAACAACACCGATATGGAAGTCAGTAGCTGATTAAACCGGGAATCGGAATGCCACTGGTATTCTGCCTTCAGGGAAACAGGAAATACCGGCCGGTAGCTGTAACCCAGCACCCCGACTTCTTCATTATCATCATTGAGGCCATCATCCAGATAGTCATAACGCGCAATCAGCGAGTGCTGGCTGTTCAGACGTTTCTCTGCCTGCAGATACATGGCCCGCTTGTTTTCGCGGCGCTGGTTGGGCCGGTCAAGACGGTCTTCTATCCCCTCAAAGCTGAATCGCCAGCTACCCAGATCGAGACGGGAGTTAACCTGAAAATAGCTTGCCCGGGTATCATCCGTCTGTTGGTACCGCCCGACACTCAGACCGGCATGCCAGGCAGGTGTCAGTTGCTTACTGAGCACCAGCCCGAAGTGCTCATCTACCTGAATATTTACGTAGGAATCATCAATATCCTGACTGACCTGGCCGAACATGTGATATTCAAGATCACTGTCAAACGGGGTATAGCCATAGAGGTCTGCCCCCGTTACGAACTTGGGAAAGGTCTCACGGCTGTAACGGGGATTTGAACTGGTGTCCCGCAGCACATTGATGGGTTGCAGGTTCCAGTAGCCGATTGGGGTGATGAATTTACCGAAGCGGACGTTCGCGCTTTCAGAAAATTTGTAATCACCGTAGAAGCGTTCCACCGCAGGTGGGAAGTTGGTATCAGAAGTGCCCGCTTCAAAATCTTTCTTGTAAACGCCGACAGACTCGAGCTCTACCAGATAGGAAAAACGCGGACTCAGATTGCCATAAGCCAGCAGCGCCAGATCATCGAGTACTATCTCGTCAACGTTATCACCCCGGGCATACTCAAAAGAAAAGTAGCCGCCGAGTGTGATCTGATCGTTGAGGCGATATCCCAGCCCTAACTGATAATCATCTTCCGCACCACGGGCAGTGTTTCCCAGGCACAGCAATACCGCAAACAACGCGGTCAGCCTCATGAAAGCGGGAATCATCTGCCTAAGTGTCATTGTTATTGTTGCAACTCGTTACGCGACCTGAAGGGTATGAGCGCGATTCCTGTGACGGGTGAGATTCACACCCGAATAAAATCATTCGGCCAGCCAGCACATAAAATCCGGAAAGCCGGCGCTGTGACATATTAACTGCGTTAATCTCAATTGTCCCGGTAGTCACTTAACCGGACTATGACAGGTCCTATGCCGGGTCCTTCCCTTCTGCCCGGGTCCGGTAGTCTCCAAACTGACTGTCGCGCTTACTGAGTGCATCTGTCAGGCCAGCGGCCAGTTCTTTAAAATGCGCACGGGTAGACGCTGTATGAAAAGCCAGCGCCTGAATTTCGGTTCCCGAGCGAATGGCAGCCCGGACACCCATCAGTTCCATCTGTCGGTGCACAGCGCGCTTGTTCATTTGTTGCAGATCGGCGGGCACCTTAGCCACCTTGACCGCCATTTGCAGCACTTCATCATCCAGGGATTCCGCGGCAAATGCCCGGTTGGCAAAACCGGATTCCACCGCTTCCAGACCGCTGATAGCTTCCCCGGTCAGCATCATCTCCATGGCTCTGCGTAACCCCAGCAGGTGAGGAAAGAACTGGTTATCAGGCGGACTCATGCTGCGCACGACCGGGTAACCGATGATTGCGTCTTCGGCGACATAGACCAGGTCACAGGAGGTGGCCAGTTCCGTACCCCCGGCCAGACAATAACCGTGAACCTGAGCAATCACCGGTTTCGCCAGATCCCAGACCCGAAAGAAACCATCCACAACATGGCGTGACCAGTTACCGTCACCGCCCGCGGTATGATAAGGCTGGTCCGCGCTGTTATTGGCTTTAAGGTCATAGCCGGCGCAAAAACACTTACCTGCGCCGCGGATGATGGTGACCCGTATGTCGTCGTCTCTGTCATTAGCTTCCAGCACACCATAGATCTCACCCCGCAGCCGATTATTCAGTGCATTCCGCGCTTCCGGACGATTCAGTGTGATGCGCGATATGCCGTCTGCAGGGATATCCACAACAATGTGTTCAAAGGTTGACATGAGCAGCCCCTCTCGGCAATTCAGACCAGTTCGTTATCAATTCTCGTCAGCCAGTAATCGGCATCAAAAGTTTCATCACCCAGCAACCTGCGCCACAAGCGGATTCGGTTAATGGCTTCCAGCCGACCGGTATCGTCTTCATGCCAGGGCTCCGGGCGCGTCAGAATACTATGCAGGTCAGCGGGATCCTGGGCACCACCGGTCCAGAAGATGGGACGCTGCTGATGATGATCGTTGGGCAGGTCGCTGGTGTCCCACAGGCGCACCTGTGGTTCTGTCGGGCACAGGCGGATCTTGAACATATAACGGACCCGGTCAGAAAGATTCAGACCGCCGCCATGCCAGAGCCCCATATGCACTATCAGCACCGTGCCAGCCTCACAAACCACATGCCTTTGACCCAGCACATTCTGATAACGGGCAATTGCCGCTTCACTGACGACCCGCAGGTGACTGCCTGGCAGAAAGCGGGTACCACCCATATCTGCGGTCACCGCCTGTGGAAAATACATCAGCTGGATATCAAAGGTTGTTCTGGGGTCGATAGTCGAGTCCTGGTGGTAATGCTGGGAAACGTGATGACTGGCCTGTTCACCATAGAAATGAGGCGGCAGGGTCATGTGCAGGAAGTGATGGTCAAATGATGGCTGCCGCCCGACCAGACTCTGCACTGCACCCTGAATTCGCGGCAGCGTGAAAATGTCGTACAACGCACTACCGGCGGGATAAGCTTCATGCAGGGGCGTACCTGCAGCCACGACCGGAATCGCACTGTTACTCATTACTGAGCGGTAATAGGCCATCGGGTCGGTCACCTCTTGCTCATCACGGTGACCTATGTCATTCAGAAATCGTTGATTGAGCGCCTCTGGCACGACTTCGTCAAGGCGCAGGAATCCCCGGGCGACGAAGGAAGCCATATCCCGGGAGGACAAACGTAAGGGTTCATGCATTTGCGGTCATCCTCTCAAACATAAATTCGTATTTGAGATAACCAAGTCTGAACTCATCACCTGAAGCATGAGGTAACAGCGGACTGATCTGTACAAGGCGCCAGCCATCCTGGAGGGCAGCCAGGCCAGAGCTGTAAGGTGGCTGGTCCTGGTCTCCAGCCATATGCCGCTTTTCGCCTGAACCATCATAAAAGGTCCAGCCAATTACCCGGCTGTCGAGGGCAGAATTCGACAGCCACAGGATCATGATTTTCTGTTTCAAACTCAGGCCATCGTCACGGTAGTGGTTTTGCATCCTTTATAGAGCAGTACCGTGGTTGTGGCAAATGATCAGGTGGCTGTACAGCAGTTGATGGTAATTATCCGGCGGTTATCAGCACAAAACGGCGGCTTTGGGGGACCACCTCATGCAAGCGGTCCTGAGTTCGTTCAAGTGCCTGCAACTGACCACACAGCTGCTCGGCTTCTTCTTCCAGACCAGCAGATGCCACTTCCACCTTGCGTTCAATCTCAGATTCCATTTTCTCCATGCGATCACCGAATTCCTGCATACGGGTCAGGAAAGATTTTTCTTCAGCACTATCGTCAGCGGTGAACATACCTGTTACTGCTTCACTGATCACTTCTTCCAGAACCGTTTCGACTTCTTCGGTATAGCGATCCGCATCATCCAGTCCCTTAGCATTCAGGTAATAATTGCCGTTTTCCTGCCTGACACTGGCCTTCACCTTTTCGCCGATAGCAGCAATCGCCTGATCCAGTTTCGGGTTTTCCTCTGCGCCGGTAAAGCCGCGAAACACTTCCGTAACTGCTGTCAGTCCTACCTGCACCCCTCGCACGGCGATATCAACGATTCTGGGTACGGTTTCGCGAATACCATCAGCGTAGGCATTCACAGCTGCTTCCTGTTCGCTGTTCAGAGGCACCTGCTTGCCATCAACCAGCAGATGGGCATGCTGATCAATAATCAGCTGGCCGCCATCGCCGTCATCTAAGGTGATAACGCCATCTTCAATGGTGATTTCGGCATTCATACTCGCGGAACAGCTCTGCTCACCCGGGTCCGCTTTTGCCACGATCGCAATCATGGACAGGTAACAGGCAAACAACATCGATAACGCTCGCTTCATTTCTTTCTCTCCGGCCCGGGGTTACTGATCCCGGATATAATTCTACAAACCTGCTGGCTGAAAGCCCCGGTCACGGACCTCAGATGCAAGTGATACTCAGGCTACGATCCCTGTGTCATCGTGACTTTAACAGTTTCCGATACACTCTCGGGTTTGTTTGCAATCACAGTGCCAACCTGTATGTTGCTGTTTTTATTGGTGGTCTGAGGAATCGTGAGCCTGCAGGCTGCGAAGACCAGCCACTATCTGGTGAATTTCACCAACCAAATCACTGCAACCATCTGCCACTAGGCACCCATCATGGAATTCCCTAAACTCCCGACATGATCAGAATATTACTCATTGTGGCGGGAACCCTTTGCGTGGGGTTAGGGGTGCTGGGCATTTTCCTGCCGCTACTGCCAACCACGCCATTTCTGTTGCTGGCAGCCGCCTGCTACGTCAGATCCTCAGACCGGCTTTACCAGAAGCTGATCAACCACCGGGTTTTCGGCCCGCTGATTCTCAACTGGCGGGAGCACAGGTCCATACCAAGGCAGTCCAAGCTTGTCGCGATGGGACTGATTGTCGTGACGTTCAGTATTTCAATCTTTGTAGTGATGCCTCATTTATATGGCAAGCTGGCACTGGGAGGAATGGGGATATTCGGATTGTTTTGCCTGTCAAGGGTACCCACTACTGAGGCAGTACTGGCACGTAAACAGACAGAGGCAGAGGCCGGTTTCAGCGGCGAGTCATAACTTCCGCCAGCCGGTTTTCACCCGGCGTCACCAGTTTCCGGGACACGACCATGCGCGACTGCTTGTCGATCAGATCAGTGGAAAGGCCATAGCTGGCCATCACCCGCTGACGATTCAGCGCCCAGCGCTGATCCCGGTAGACACCGACGGATATCTGCGGCGCTTCACCTGGGTGACGCACCACAAAATGATGGCTATCACCTTTAGCCCGTAATACCTGAAGCACTTCGTCCGCATCTCCGATCACCGCGACCATGAAGCCAGACTGCGTCGGCGCCGAGGGTGCAGCCTGCATTGATGCCGCAGGTCCGGTTACCGGGGACTCAGAATTCTGTTTTACCAGTGTGTGGGTCTGACTATGGAGCTGACTGACACTGGCCACTAACTGATCATCGCGGCTGACGACTTCTGCACCGATGCCACGAGCCTCAATTATCGCCTGCCGCTGGCGCGCGGCATCAAGTGAACTGAATACTCCCAGGGATACCCGGTCTGCATAAGGTCTTTTGTGCAACAACAGATAGTCACGCTCGCGGGCTTGCTGCAATGCAGGAATGACAGCTGTCGGAACTTCTGTTGCCAGCACGATATAGCCCAGACGGGGGCGATCAGCTTCAGGCTTTACCGCCAGAACAGGAGCGGGTTGCAGAGGCTTCACCGGTTCGGCATCGGCTTGTGCATTGGCACTGGCACTGGCGATTGCTCTGGCATTGGCATTGGCATTGGGGCCGACACGGTCAGCCTCACCAACAGTTTCCTCCTGAGCAACCGCTGCCCGCTGAGATTCCTGTATATGGGCTTTTGCCGCGGCCACCCATTGCGAAGTGACATCGACCGGATCGGTCTGAACCACCGGGGTCGTCGCTTCCGACACGAACGTGCTTAGCGCTTTCACAGCAGGCTCTGCGCCTGCTTCAGCAGCTTGCTGCACAACCGGCGCAGCAGTTGCAGGTATGGTTACCTCACCGGCAACCGGTCTGTTCAGCATATAGCGGGCAGTCTGAACCAGTGGCGTCATCGGGTCCGCTAAAGCTGTGTCTGCAACTCGCCCTGGTGAAGGGGCTTCCTGGTGCTGAGGGTCCTCTCGTCCCTGTGACTCAGCACTTCCCCGGGCAAGGGAAGTTCTGAGCGCGGAAATTTCTGACTGCTTTCCGCAGGTCATCAGTTTCCGCGAACCAAGCTGGAACCATTTACAAATCCTGGTCTCTTTCTGAGGGGTTTCGGGCACTGAATCACCCGCAAGGGTCACAGGCGCCAGCAATGTTACTGCCATCACCAGCGTCAGACTCATCTGTTTCAGGGTGTTCATTCCTTTCCTAATCACAATACTCACTCACAGCAAGTTTTCCGTCAGCTGAGATTAAGTGTAGACAGGATTCTGGATTTCGCCGGTTTATTGGCAAAAAATATCCCAAAAAAGTCGCAACTCACGTCGCTGGGCAGAAAACAGGCAATTGTGAAGCCTGCAGCCGCAGCTCTATACTCAATCCTCCGGCGACTTCCCAACCCCAGAATTAAACGAGGAGAGCATTTATGTCTGTCGATCACTACAGCAGTGCCGTGGCAATGAAACGTGCACTGACAGAGCGGCAGGTATCTGCCGTGGAACTGGCGAACATGCACATCGACCGCATCAGCGCGCTGGATGACACGCTGAACGCGATCCCGGTGAAAACATTTGACCGCACACTGGAAATGGCAAGGGCAGCAGACAAACGCCTGAGCCGCGGCGAAGACACGCCTCTGCTGGGTCTGCCCATGACCCTGAAGGAATCAACGCTGGTAGCCGGGCTGCCACAGACCGCTGGCATTCCGGAGTTCAGAGATTACCTGCCCGCACAGGACGGTCCGCTGGCCAGCAAGTTGTTCGCTTCCGGTATCAGCCTGTTGGGCAAAACCAATATTCCCTATGCACTGGGTGACTGGCAGTCTGACAGCCCGGTCTACGGCAGAACCTGCAATCCCTGGAATACCGACTGCACACCCGGTGGCAGCACCGGCGGGGGCGCAGCTGCCCTGGCAGCTGGTTTTACGCCACTGGAACTCGGGAGCGATATCGGAGGTTCAATTCGCGTACCCGCGGCCTATTGTGGCCTGTATGGTCACCGGCCATCAGAAACGGCTATCCCGAAAACCGGCGCATTTCCTATGGCGGACCTGCCCAATGCCTCGTTCCTGATGGGCGTTCAGGGTCCACTGGCACGCACCGCCGGGGACATGATACTGCTGTTTGAGCAGTTGGCCGGTCCCGAGCCCGGCGAAGACACAGCCTGGCAACTGCATCTTCCAGCACCCCGTCATACCGCCCTCAAAGACTTTCGGGTTGCCGTTATACCCTCGGTGCTGGATGCCACGGCTTCCAACGCAGTTAACAGTGCCCTGCAGGACTTAACTGATCTGCTGATCAAAGAAGGCGCAAGTGTTACCCGGGCCGCTCCGGCGTTTGATATGCAGATGTATGTCGATGACTACATCCGCATGCTGTACGTGATGATTTCTCTGGGAATGTCACCGGAAGAGCGGAAAGCACAGATAGCGGGGTTACGTGCTTTGGGGCACCCCGCAGGATTGCTCAATGCAGAGGCGCTGGAGATGAGTGCGCTGGATTACATGAATCTGACAATCAGACGCGCAGCTGCGCAGGCGGCCTGGCGTGAGTTCTACCGGGATTACGATATTGTGCTGGCCCCCATAACCCGATCATCAGCCTTTCCCCATACCACTGGTAATATGTATGAGCGTAAATTGCTTATTGACAATACCGAGGTCGACTACTTCAGCAATATCTACTTTCCGTTGCTGGCAATATTCACGGGCTTGCCATCCACCACCTTTCCCGCCGGACTGGACGACCGGCAAATGCCCATCGGCTTACAGGCCATCGGCCCCTATCTGGAAGATCGTACTACGCTGGAATTCGCCCGTTTGCTTGAACCAGTGTGGCATAAGTTTCAGGCGCCACCTGATTATCGTTAGCACCCTGTTAATCAGATTGAAAAAAGGCGCCCTGTAAAGGACGCCTTTCCTGCAGAACAGAGTGTCAGCGAATCAGACTTTCTCAAAGATGGCAGCAATGCCCTGCCCACCACCGATGCACATGGTCTCAAGGCCATACCTGCCACCCCGACGGCCCAGTTCATTGAGCAGATTTGCCAGAATGCGCCCACCAGTCGCACCGATAGGATGACCCAGTGAGATACCGGAGCCATTAACATTCAGGCGGTCGCGATCGTCCCAGCCCCAGCCCTTCAGTACTGCCAGCACTTGCGGCGCAAAAGCTTCGTTAAGTTCAACCAGATCTATGTCATCCCAGCCCATGCCGCTACGGGCGAACAGACGCTCTACAGCAGGCACGGGTCCGATACCCATCCGGGAAGGATCGCAACCAGCAGCTGCCCAGCTCACAAGATATCCCGCAGGATCGAGATTAAGTTCCGCCAGCTTGTCTTCTGCGACCACCAGACAGGCCGCTGCTGCATCATTCTGCTGACTGGCATTACCGGCAGTGACAACACCCCCTTCAATCGGACGTAATTTGCTCATCGTCTCCATGCTGGCATCAGCGCGAAAACCTTCATCCTTGTCAAACATCACCGGGTCACCCTTACGACTGGGCACGGCAACAGGAACAATTTCATTATCAAACTTACCTGCGGCCCAGGCCGCTGCCGCGCGCTGGTGGCTCATGACTGCATACTCATCGCACTCTTCGCGACTGATGCCATAGTCTTTTGCCAGGTTCTCGGCGGTTTCAATCATTCCGGAGATCACCCCAAAACGCTCAATCGGTTGTGACATAACCCGACCACGGGCCAGCCGGTCGTGCATGGTGCTGGAACCGGCACGGGTACCGTGCCGCATATCGGTAGAATAATATTCAACATTACTCATGCTTTCGCAGCCACCGGCGACAACAACATCGGCAGCGCCAGTCTGAACCAGCATTGCGGCGTCAACCACCGCCTGTAAGCCACTGCCGCAACGACGGTCGAGCTGATAACCAGGCACCGACAATGGCAGCCCGGCTGCGAGGGCTGACCAACGGGCAATACAGGGCGCTTCGCCATTGGCGTAACCCTGCGCGAAAACAACATCATCAATTCGCTCAGGATCAACGCCACTGCGTTCAACCAGCGCTTTAATAATGGTGGCACCCAGGTCACCGGCGCTGACATCTTTCAGTGCACCGAGAAATTTGCCAACGGGTGTGCGAATGGGGGTGACGATGGCGGCTCTGCGCATGAAGACCTCTCCTAATCATTTGTTTTTGATGGCGCGCAGTATACACCAATGCAGAAACCGGGCAGTTACCCGGGACACAGGCGAGGAGATCAGGATCCAGCGCAGCGGAAACGCCGGTCAAACGGCATCCGGTCCGTCCACCCGCAGCCAGAACGAGAACACCGAGCCCTTCCCGGGTTCGCTGGTCGCGTGTATTTCACCGCCATGACGTTTAACGATTTCCCGGACTATGTGCAGACCAAGACCGGTGCCCTTACCGACATCCTTGGTGGTAAAGAAGGGATCGAAGATTGCTGCCAGGTGTTCCGGTGCAATGCCACATCCGTCATCAGCCACGTCCACCCTGATGAAGTCCCCTTCATCCGCGGTAGTGACCACAATCTCACCGCCCTCGTCCAGGGCATGAATGGCATTGATAATCAGATTCATCAGCACCTGACCGATCAGTTCCGGATAACAACGGATAGCAGGTAATTCAGCAGTACAGGTCTTCACCTGACCCTTATAGCGTATTTCCGAGGCAACCAGCCGCAGGGTCTTCTCAACCAGCTGATTGAGATCAGTAACACGGGCCTCCTGAGATTCGGCACGCGAAAAATCCGACAGATCGGCAATAATTTTTCTGACCCTGCCAATGCCATCAATTGAATCCGCAAACAACTGGTCAAAATCTTCCAGGATAAAATCCAGGTCGATTGATTCTTTCAACGCCCGCACCTGACTTACACCCGGATAATTGTCATTCAGGGATGACTCCAGTACGAGGAGCGCCTGCAGCAGTCTGACTACATCACCCACATACTCCTTCAGGGTTGAAAGATTACTCGACACGAAACCCACCGGATTATTAATTTCGTGCGCAATACCGGCAGCTAACTGTCCAACAGAGGCCATTTTCTCTGTTTGCACAAGCTGTGCCTGAGCCTCTTTGAGCGTAGAGAGAGATGCCTCCAGTTCCTGGTTAGACAAATACAGAGAACGAGACCGTTCCTCCAGCAGGTATTCGGCCTCCTTTCGTGCCGCACGTTCACGGGCGATGCGATGCCTTAATTCCTGTTCGACACTACTCAAACGACACCCCTCTTAAGCGAACTTCAGCTAAGTTCTTCAGGTAACAGTCCTTATGGTTGCGTCGGCTCACAACTCACTGTTAAGCGGCAGATAAATCGTGAAGCAGGTACCTTTGCCCACTTCGCTCTCTACCTGAATTCTGCCTTCATGGTCGATAATAATTCCGTACGAGATCGACAAACCCAGACCAGTCCCTTCGCCAACCGGTTTGGTGGTAAAGAAGGGATTAAACAACTTCTCAATATTTTCCGGGGCAATACCCGCTCCGGTATCAGCGATGCTGATTCTGATTTCTTCGTCCACCAGCGCTGTGCTGATGCTGATAACCCCTGACTCGCTGATTGCATGACCCGCATTGACAATCAGGTTGAGGAAGACCTGGCCGAGTTTTGACGGATAACAACGGATAGTCGGCAGCTGAGCATAATCCTTCTCGAGGGTTACTTTGTACTTGAGCTCATTCCAGACCATGTTAATGGTCGACTCGATAATCTCATTCACATCGGCATTACTGGCCGTAGCACCTTCAGTTCTGGCGAAGCTACTCAGCCCTGAGACAATCTCCTTGACCCGCTCCATCCCCTTTGTAGATTCGGCCAGCAGACCATCAAGATCGTCAAGTACAAAATCGAAATCTTCGCTGGCCTTGTAGGAAGAGATAGTTTCAACAATCGCCTTTTTACGGGATAACTCGCCAGCAGCATCGGCCGCAATATAAGCCTCCTGCTCTTCAAGCACTTTGCGAATTATCTCAACATACTCCCTGAGGCTACCCATGTTACTCAGCACAAAACCCACAGGATTATTGATTTCATGAGCGATACCGGCAGAGAGCTGGCCCAGTGACGCCAGCTTCTCGGACTGCACCAGTTGTCGCTGCGCCCGCTTCAGCTCACGATAGTTTTTGCGGACATTACGCTCCGCCAGAACCCGTTCCTGCATATTGCCGAGCTGTAGCGAAATCGTTGAAATAAAGCGGATTGCTTCAGTGTCGGAGCTGTCTCTTTCCACATCAAAGAATTCCAGTACTGCGATCACATCGCCATTACAAATGACGGGTACACAAAACTGAGTTTTAACGCCAACCGAACGGGCCAGTTCCACCCGTTCGCTGGAATCAAACTGATGCTTGACAACAACATGCTCGTCATCCGGAGCTTCCGTGAACAGATCAGAATCAAAGAAGACATCCCCTTCCTCTATCAGACTCCCGGACTGATTGGATTTAAAGGTGATAGCCTTCCTGACAATACAGTCATTATTATTCACATAGGTTTCGTGATCGTAATCGACCAGCGGTTGATACTTTTCTTCTGCTGACGCAAAGTGGAAAAGCTTTTTCAACTGACTGGAGCCTTCTGCTGACTCCTGTTCCGCAGGCGACGTCACATAAATGACTGCAAGCGGCAGTTGATATAGTTCGCAGATAGCTTCGGTAATAATGTGCAGACTTTTTTCGAAGGTCACTTTTTCCTGCGAGAACAGCGCCACCGAGTTAAACAGTTGTAGCTCCAGATCCAGACGCTTGGCGCGACCATGCTGGTGCTCAAATATGTTGATAGCGGACTGAACTTCGCGGGTCTTTTCATCCAGCTCCCGTCGTCGGCGAGCTTCCTCGAGTTTGAAATCACCCAGTACCCGCAACGCCTGAGACAAAGTTTTCTTGTCCTCCTCGCGTGCTTCAAGGATGGCCGCTCTGGCCCGGCGTTCTTTTATCAGCGCCTGCTTCAGCTGGGTTACCTGAGCTGCAATATCACTGTTCATAGACTGTCTCAGTTACTCCTCAAGGAATTCCATTTCCTGATAAACATAAATCGGGAAACTCTTTTCTCTATCGAGCTCCAGCATCTGGATCTTTCTCACCGCCATATCATCGAACACATGTTCCTTTGACAACAAAGGTACTCCAGACGGGGATAAGAGGTCGCGGGCAAGCCGCATACCCTTTCGCAGATCCTTAGACGTGATCATGCGTTCATGGTCAAAACTGGTCATATCACCCAGCTCTGCCCTTAACGCTATCAGATGGTCAACCACTTCTTTCTCGTACAACTTGTTGATATTGTCCAACAGGTACTTCTCTGCTTTTTCCGGTGCCAGTGCAGCCTCCTGCATCCGACCTTCGACAAGATCATCAAAGTCAGTGATCGGCGTCAGAATCCGGGCGCCAAGTGGAATTGAATTTCCCGTCAGTTTTCTCGGGTAGCCTGTGCCATTAAGATATTCGTGATGACAATAGATGATGTTTGCAGCCACCCGCAAAGAAGGAATGCTGAGCAGTAAAGCTTCTCCAAGTGCAGGATGCTCGCGATAGGTTTTCAGCTGTATCCTTGACAATTTCGCGAACGGCACGTCAACAATTTCACGGGGCATTCCGATTTTCCCGACATCGTGAAGCAAGGCAGCGTAATATATTTGCTGCAGTTCCTGCTCTTTCAGGCCCATTCGTCTCGCGATTTCAAGTCCCAGATCTGCCACTCGCTTACCATGGCCCGCATTACCCCCTTCGTACATATCAATCAGTCTTGAAAACACCTCCACTGTGGCTCTCTGAGAGTCCTGCAGTCCTTCATTGGTTTTTTCCACCATACGCAACATGGTACGTACCTGGCTGGTACGTTTGTTCACCGTTGCTTCCAGTTCCTCATTCAGCTTTTTCAACTCAGCGTTTTGCTGCTCTGTCAGACTGATCAGGGCTGCCCGTTCTGCTTCAAGCCTGCGGGTATAAAGCACATCATTGATTTTCTTCTTCAGGTCATCATTGTCCCAGGGTTTACTGATATAGCAGTCTATACCGCCATCATTGACAGCCCTGATAGTCGATTCAATATCAGAATAACCGGTCAGCAGAATCCGGCGCGTCGAGGGGAATGTTGCTGCCACCTCACTGAGAAAAGCCGCACCATCCATCTGTGGCATGCGCATATCAGACACCACCAGATCAAACTCTTCCCTGCCCAGCAGGGCTAACCCCTCTGCACCACTGTTTGCAGTAGCGACAGACCAACCGCTTCCTCTGCAGGTCCTGCGCAGCGAGTCCAGAATCGCTTTCTCGTCATCAACAAAGAGAATTCTGGGCACATAAGGGGGAATGACGGCGTTCGCTGGACCCGTGGTCATCAGGCAGCACCGTCGAGGCCGAAGAAATTGCGGGCATCGGTAATTCTCGCCCCATAGTGCACCAGTACTTTTTTCAGGCGCTTCTGATCAATGCCATAGTGTCCAAGGCTCGCTGCAAGTTCTGCGTCTGCTGCCAGCACAGCCGCAGGATCAGGTTCGCTCTCACTACCTATGAGTTCATACAGTCGGCAACCGAAATAAAGTAAGTCCGAAAGACCGAGAAAACGCGGTTTCTGCTCAACATCAAACCTTGTCTGACAACTGATAGCATCAATCAGATCCAGCGGAAATTGCCAGGACTGCAACAGGCATACAGCTGCTTCGATGGAAGTCACACCAAACTGTTGTTGTTCCGCTGCCAGGCGTTCCGTTTTGCTCAGTTCAAGAAGTGGTTTGTAGGCTTCTGGGCGCAATTCCGCCAGTACGATTTTACCGATGTTGTGCATAATGCCCGCAGTGAACCCGCGGTCATAAAAGTTTTCGGCACACTCAGCCTTCAGCTCACGGGCCAGTATCTGCGTCAGGCAGGCAACGCTGACAGTTTCTTCCCAGTACTCGTGCGCATCCAGACATTGCCAGGCAGTCTGCAGATTTTTCATCTCCATAACCGTGAGGCACATAGCCAGATTCCGGATTTCTATCAGACCCAGAAACACCACAACCTGACGCAAGGTATTGACCTTGGCAGAGACCCCAAAAAAGGCTGAATTGGACAGGCTGAGCAAACGGCCACTGAGGCCTGAGTCGGCTTCAATCGTAGCAATGATTCGCGACATCGACTTTTCATTACCGCCGATATCATCCTCGTTGGCTATCATTTCGGATAACTTCTTCACTGTCAGGGGTGACGGTGGCAGTTGATCCATGGATTCTATTTCGGTTTTGATATCGATATTCATCATCAGGATACTCTCGTTAACACCATCATCGAGCCGACATTTTCACCGCGCAGACGCAGGGGACTGGTCCGCACCTGCATGCTCAGTTCTGGCCATTCCACCACTGCTTTCTCTGAATGAGCCTGTGCGCACCTGATCGCCTGGACTACAGGCTCCGGAAAAATACGGTCAGCACGGGTCCCCAGTAAGAGCCCATTGATTCGCCCCAATCTCTCAACCGCCTCACCATTGGCCATGGTAATCATCATCTCGCGGCTGACACCCACAATGGCGACGGGCATATCTTCAATCAGTTGCTGGGTCAGATGCAGTGAATGGTTACTCCAGTCCACTTTATCCTGCAGCAGAATGTTCAGCTCCTTGAGCTCTTCGTTCTGGCACTGAATGCGGTCCAGCAGCACCTTGCGCTCACGCAACAAATCATAGTGTTCAAAACACTGCCTGATCGTGGCCCGCAATTCTTCATCTTCCCAGGGCTTGCTGATGAAACGGTAGATTTCACCCTGGTTGATTGCATCCATGATAGAGCCCGCATCGGCATAGCCGGACAGCACAATACGAACAGTATCCGGATACAGACTACGTACCTGCCTGAGGAACTGAGTACCTGTCATCTGAGGCATCCGTTGATCAGAGATCACCACCTGAACCCGGTCGTTGTATTCCTCAAGTACCTCCAGGCCAGCCTGACCACCTACAGCAGTAACAATCTGGTAATCCTCTTTTCGCACTACCCGCTGCAGCGAGCGCAAAATACTGTGCTCATCGTCGACGCACAGCAGTATTCTTTCTGTTTTTTCTGGCACTGTTTTACCGGCTTCTATTGTCCAAAGTCTCTACTAACCCTAGCATCGAATGGGATTTTTGCGAGCTGAAGACCAGGACAGAAACCGGGCGTCAGTTGTCCGTGGGAACCTGAAAAGTCAGCGCTAAGTATCAGACTCAGCGTCGGAAAACTGACACCAAATGAGCTATCGCCTGATTGCATTCGGCCGCTAACTTCAGCACCATGCAGAGAAATCCTGACAGACTGACGACGGAGTATAAGATGGCCATTCAGATCTATCATTTCTGGGGAACCCGTTCGGTGCGGCCCATCTGGGTCTGCGAAGAACTGGCGTTGAGCTACGAGGTCATCAGTGTCGATTTCTCTGCAGAGTACCGGGCGACACCTGAGTACCGGGCGCTCAATCCGGTCGGCAAGGTACCGGTGTTGCGTGATGGTGATATGACCATGTTTGAATCCGGGGCAATGGTCCAGTATCTGCTGGACGCTTACGGTCAGGGCAGTCTGCAACCACCTCGTTCGGACCCTGAGTATCCATTCTATCTGCAGTGGAGCTGGTTCGCGGAATCGACGTTCGCCCGGCCACTCGGTGAAATCGTCAATCACCGCCGCGCACTGAGTGAAGCAGATCAGAGTGAGGTCGCCATCAATGAGATGAAAGATCGCGCCTGGCTGTGTGTCGAAGCCCTGGACCAGGCCCTGAGCGGCAAGGACTATCTGCTGAGTGAATTCTCTGCTGCTGATATAATGATGGGCTACTCGCTGTTCCTGACAGAACGCTTCATAGA
>JAGRIO010000507.1 GCA_020443225.1 Pseudomonadales bacterium | reverse complement strand
TCGCCAGAGCCAGATCCTGGTGCCTAAACATACCGACGGTGTCAGAATCGTCAGGCCACTGACGACCCTGGGTTACGATGATGCACCCATTGGCCATGCCGAAGTGCATTTCGAGAATGTCCGGGTCCCGGCAGAGAACATGCTGTTAGGTGAAGGCCGGGGGTTCGAAATTTCACAGGGCCGGCTCGGACCGGGTCGTATCCACCACTGTATGCGTCTTATCGGTGCTGCCCAGCGTTCCCTGGAACTGGCATGTGACCGCGCAACCCGCCGTGAAACTTTCGGACGTAAGCTGGCGGAACACCAGTCGGTACTGGAGGATATCGCTAAGTCTTTCAGCGAGATCGAACAGGCCCGCCTGCTGACCCTGAAGACTGCCCGCAAGATGGATGAAGTAGGTGCCAAGGATGCCCGCGATCTGATCGCAGCCTCAAAGATTACGGTGCCGTTGATGGCACAGACAGTGATTGACCGCTGTATGCAGATTCACGGCGCCGGTGGTCTGACTGCTGACTACCCCATGGCCGAAGCTTTTAATTATGCCAGATGGTGCCGGCAGGCAGATGGTCCTGATCAGGTTCATATGATGGCCCTGGGGCGCCAGCTGGTGAAGCGCTATACCTCCTGATCATCCACAGAAAGCGGCCGGGCACCTCAAGCCCGGCCAGAGAGGAATCAGAATGAAAAGGATCTTATGGCTGGTCGCCCTGTTGTGCCTGACGGCCTGTGAGCCCGGACCGGAATCACCTCAGCCCCGGAAAGATATCAGCAGCGCCATTCCGGACCGTGACGACAACGAGGGTTGGGCAGTCCATATTGTTGACGCACCTGGCGGCTGGCTGCCGCAGACCGGTGCCCTGCACATCCGCTTCAGCCACGAGATCGGACCAGAGCTGGCCGGTAGTGCTGATTCAGAAGCAAAAGGTCTGGTAACCATTGAACCTGCCATACCCCTGAGCATCAGCCTGGTCGCGAGCGACACCTTACAAATCACCCCACAACAACCTTTTGAACGTGGAACAGAGTACACCCTGACCCTGTTCCCACAGCGACTCTCCTCCGTCAGCAATGCGCTGGCACCCTTCCAGACCCGTTTCCGGATATTGCATCAGGACCTTGGGGTGGAAATCGGCAATCTTGAGGTTCAGGCCCCATCCGAAAACTACTTTCTGACGGGCAAACTAACCACCACCGACGTAGCAAGTTCGGCAGATATCAGCCGCTCAGTCAGCGCCTGGCTGGATAGTGAGGAAGTGCCACTTTCCTGGTACCAGACAGATCCCCTGACTCACGAGTTTTCCATCGCGGACATTAAACGCAAGGCAAAACCCGGGAAGCTGACGATACGCTGGCAGGGTGAACCCCTTGGAGTAGACAAGGCAGGAGAAGAGTCGGTCATCATACCCGGGTCAGGTGAATTTGGTCTGGTAGGCATCAGATATGCGCGCAATGCAGGTAACAGTCTGGAGATCAGTTTCTCTGAACCGCTTAGTGGGCAACAGGACCTTGCCGGCATGGTCAGTATCAACGGTGACAGTGCCAGTCGGGTAACCGTTGATGGCAACCGGCTGATCGCGTTCCCCGCTAACCCGCTGTCAGGAGACATCAGTATTTCCGTCGCGGCAGGTTTGCAAACAGCCCGGGGGATCCGCAGCGCGCAACCATTCACCGGCACAATTCAGGTGAACAGCGAGCGCCCTGGGGTAAGGCTGGTGGACAATACCAACCTGATCCCCGACGGGAACAATTTCCGCGTGCCGCTGGAAGCAATCAATGTCGATTCCGTACAACTGACTCTCTATCAGCTGCCGGGCAGCAATCTGAAACAATTCCTGCAACAGGGCAGCCTGACCCGGCAGTGGATTGACAGCAACACAACGCGTCCCCTGTGGCGCAAGACCTATCCGCTGCCAAAGATTCCCCGTGA
>JAGRIO010000506.1 GCA_020443225.1 Pseudomonadales bacterium | reverse complement strand
GCTGCGTGCCTATGCGATGGCGATTATCAATATCATCAAAGAACTGATGACACTTAACCCGCTTTATAACGAAGAACTGAAGCAGTATCTGAATTACTTCAACCCCAACGAGCCCGGTCCGCTGGCAGATTTCGCTGCGGCGATTACCTCTGCTGAACCCGAGGAAATGCAGGACATACTGGAAACACTACCGCTGCTTGAACGCATGGAAAAAGTCCTGCTGATGATCACGAAGGAACTGGATGTTGCCAGATTACAAGCACAGATCAGCCAACAGGTGCAGGAACAGGTGAGTGAACAACAGCGGGAATTCTTCCTGCGCCAGCAGCTTAAAGTGATTCAGAAAGAACTGGGAATTGCCAAGGATGATCGCCAGGCAGATGCGGAGAAGTTCCGCGCCCGGCTGGAAGGTCTGACGGTACCAGAGGAGGTTCAGGCCAGAATCGATGAAGAGCTGGAGAAATTGCAGGTACTGGAAACGGCTTCGGCAGAATATGCCGTTACCAGAAATTATCTGGACTGGGCGACATCTGTGCCCTGGGGAAAACACAGTGAGGATAATCTGGACCTGAAGGCTGCGCGAAAGGTGCTGGATCAGGATCATGATGGCCTGGAGGACGTAAAAGAGCGGATTATTGAGTTTCTGGCGCTGGGCGGTTTCCGCGGCGAGGTTGCGGGCTCCATTTTGCTGCTGGTCGGGCCACCCGGCGTGGGTAAGACCTCCATCGGCAAATCGATTGCTCGCTCTCTGGGGCGCAAATTCTATCGCTTCAGTCTGGGCGGAATGCGGGACGAAGCAGAAATCAAAGGCCACCGCCGGACCTATATCGGGGCGATGCCCGGGAAGCTGATCCAGGCGCTCAAAGAGGTGGATGTCGCGAACCCGCTGATTATGCTGGATGAGATTGACAAGATTGGTGCCTCGTATCAGGGCGATCCGGCTTCCGCCCTACTGGAAGTGCTCGATCCGGAGCAGAACAGTGAATTTCTCGACCACTATCTTGATTTGCGGGTAGACCTGTCGAAGGTATTGTTTGTGTGTACCGCTAACCAGCTGGATACCATCCCGGGTCCATTGCTGGACCGCATGGAGACAATTCGTCTGGCAGGCTATCTGACCGAGGAAAAGGTGGCTATTGGCAAGCATCATCTGTGGAAAAAACTGCTCAGCAGAGCAGGCATCCCTGCCGGTCGGCTCCGAATCACTGATGCTGCCCTGCGCACGGTGGTTGATGGCTATGCCAGGGAAGCGGGAGTCCGGGCTTTTGAGAAGCTTCTGGGGCGAATAGTCCGCAAGGCAGCGGTCAGGCTGCTGGAAGATGATACGCTGAAGCTGAATGTAGGGGTCAATGACATTGAATCCTGGCTCGGTGCGCCATACTTCCGCAAGCAGCAGTCCAATCGTGGTCTAGGTATTGTGAATGGACTGGCCTGGACCAGTCTTGGTGGCACCACGCTGGCTATCGAGTCGTCGGTTGTTCACCAGCACAGCAACGGGTTCCGGCTGACAGGACAACTGGGTGATGTGATGCAGGAGTCAGCCCAGATTGCCTATAGCTACATTCGGGCGAATCTGGCGCGGCTGGGGGGTGCGGGTGAATTCTTTGACGACCGTTTCGTGCATTTGCATGTTCCCGAAGGGGCGACTCCCAAGGATGGTCCCAGTGCGGGCATAACCATGGCAACGGCACTGCTGTCGCTGGCGAAAGACAAGGCGCTGGCAAGAGACATAGCCATGACAGGTGAACTGACCCTGACCGGGCGGGTACTGCCCGTCGGGGGTATCCGCGAAAAGGTGATAGCTGCGAGGC
The DNA here is from genome assembly GCA_020443225.1 of Pseudomonadales bacterium. Taxonomy (GTDB): domain Bacteria; phylum Pseudomonadota; class Gammaproteobacteria; order Pseudomonadales; family Azotimanducaceae; genus UBA4582. The sequence continues at coordinate 121 of JAGRIO010000506.1, read as the reverse complement.
GGGCAGGGGTGCGGGAGATCATTCTGCCTGCAGACAATGAACGGGACTACGACGAGATGCCGGCCTATCTGAAGAAGGGCCTGACACTGCATTTTGTCGGACATTTTGATCAGGTTGCCGA
>JAGRIO010000505.1 GCA_020443225.1 Pseudomonadales bacterium | reverse complement strand
CAACAATGAGTAGATGAGCATAGAGCCATGCCCATTGGACAACACGAACCGGTCACGATCCTGCCAGTCGGGATTCTGAGGGTTATGCCTCAAGTGCCGGGTCCAGAGCACTTCGGCCATATCGGCCATGCCCATAGGGGCGCCGGGATGGCCCGAATTGGCCTGCTGAACGGCATCCATCGCCAGGGCGCGAATGGCGTTGGCGCGGTCTTGATGTGACGTCATGATGTCTTCCGGGGGATGAATTTCGATAGGGCGCCTATTTTCTCTTAGGGTCTGCCAGACATCAACGAAAACCCGGCGGTTTTTACCTTTGCGTAGCGGTTCGCTCGACGTCAACTTGAAATCTTTCGTTGACAGAGTTGAATGATGCTCAAATAGCGTCTGTAGGTTTTAGCAGTCGGAACCTGTAAACTTGCGGCTTCCCAGAACAACGATGAATCCGATTATGTCCAAGAATACGACCTTTACTTCAGAATCGGTCTCCGAAGGCCATCCGGATAAGATGGCCGACCAGATCTCCGATGCGATTCTGGACGCGATCCTTGCCGAAGACCCTAACGCACGGGTCGCCTGTGAAACTCTGGTTAAAACCGGCATGGTTGTACTTGCCGGCGAAATCACCACCAGCGCCTGGGTGGACGTTGAGGAAATTACCCGGAATGTGGTTCTGGGTATTGGTTACAACAGTTCGGCCGTTGGCTTTGACGGTGCTTCCTGTGCGGTGATCAATGCGATTGGTAAGCAATCTCCCGATATCGCCATGGGCGTTGATGAAACTGAAGATCATGAGCAGGGGGCTGGTGACCAGGGTCTGATGTTCGGTTATGCCAGTAATGAGACCGATGTACTGATGCCAGCGGCTATTAACCTGTCGCACCGCCTTGTCAAGCAGCAGGCAGACGTTCGCAAATCCGGCAAATTGTCGTTCCTGCGGCCGGATGCCAAAAGTCAGGTTTCCCTGCGCTACGACGAAAACGGTCATCCTGTCGCCATTGATGCGGTTGTACTGTCAACTCAGCATGATGAAGGCATCAGTCAGGCAGACCTGCGCGAAGCTGTGATGGAAGAAATCATCAAGCCTATTCTGCCCAGCAACTGGCTTCATGAAGGCACCCGTTATCATATTAACCCAACCGGTCAGTTCATTATTGGAGGACCCGTTGGTGATTGTGGTCTCACCGGTCGCAAGATCATCGTCGACACTTATGGCGGTATGGCCCGTCATGGAGGCGGCGCTTTCTCTGGCAAGGATCCGTCCAAGGTAGACCGCAGTGCGGCTTACGCCGGCCGTTACGTTGCCAAGAACATTGTTGCTGCAGGCCTTGCTGACAAGTGCGAAATTCAGGTTTCCTATGCCATCGGCGTTGCTGAGCCGACTTCTATCAGCATTGACACCTTCGGCACTGGCAAGCTGTCTGATCAGGAGATTGAAAACCTGGTAAGGGAGCACTTCGATCTGCGTCCAAAGGGACTGATTGCGATGCTGGACCTGAAACGACCGATCTACCAGAAAACCGCAGCCTATGGCCACTTCGGTCGCGAAGAGCCGGAGTTCAGCTGGGAGAAAACTGATAAAGCAGCAGACCTGGCTAAAGCCCTTTAATCTTCCCGAGGCATGACAGATATCATGAGCACCGTCGACAGGCACTTCAGTTTTGAGTTTTCGGCGCCAAAGACCGATGAGGCGATTGCGAAACTCAGAGTGACCCATGAGCGACTGAAGGCGTTGGGGCCGAAGTTTTTCTCTGTCACCTATGGTGCCGGTGGTTCCACCAAAGACGGCACCAAGCAAGCGGTGCTCGATATCAATGCGGCAGGCTCTGAAGTTGCACCCCATCTTTCTTTTGGGGGAGATCCTGCCGGTAAAATTGCTGAGTTACTGCAGGAATACAGATCCGCGGGGGTGAAGCGCGTGGTCGCTTTACGGGG
>JAGRIO010000504.1 GCA_020443225.1 Pseudomonadales bacterium | reverse complement strand
CAGCAGTATCCAGCCAGGCGGTAAAGGCCAGCTGCTGTGCTGAACTGATCAGATGGACATCAGGCTGGCCCGGTGCAGAGCGGAAATCGCGTTCAGTGCGGGTATCCATCACAAAGACAGGCAAGGGTGCTTCGTGACTGCTGAGCGCATAGCTGAAACCCACGCCCTTTGGACTGCCAGCCACTGGCCGGACTGAGCGCCCTGCGCCCTGATAGCGATGCGCATTCTTCACGGCATAGCGAAACTGAGTCTGGAGTTTTTCATGCCGTACATTATCTGCAGGATTCTGCCGGTCAGCATGGTCCGGGACACCACTCCAGTTATCGACAATTTCATGGTCATCAATGGCGATGTGCACCGGTACTCTGGCTAATAGCTCGTTAATGTGTGGAGACCGCTGGTGTGACAGTGCCTGACGATAACGATAGCGATATTTTTCCCGTAATGTCTGTGGATGGAACAGCTGATCCGTCGCGTCCGCATAGATCTGATCCCCAACCATCAGCACCATATCTACACCACGCAGCACCGAATCACCTGTTGATTGAGCGGCAATATGCTGCAACATAGCGCCATAGACCAGATCATCACAATGCTGGTCGACCCAGAGTCCGGGGAATCGACAGGACCCCGCTAACAGGCTGAACTGGTCCCGCTCGTCACCCGTCGCCAGGCGCTGAAACCAGGGTTCCTGATGAAGAGGCAGAGTCACATTAGTAATCGCTTCCGGATCAGCACTCTGGACAACTGTCAGGGTAACCGGTTCGGGTTTGGCAGGATCTACGGCAATATCCAGCAACCGTTGCCACTGAGGGGTTAGCTCAGTCTCGGTAACGGGCAAGTCGGTACCCCGCGCGCTGGTAGCCTTTTCGGGTACGGGCGGAAAATCTTTGCCAATCGTTTCATGAGTTTTATCCGCCAGACTCAGGGTGCGGGTACCACTGGAGAACCCTCTTTCAATCTCACCCCATAAACGAATACGCACATCCGTAGCGCCTGCCCAGGCAGATCTGATCGCCGGGCCGAGGATCAGTGCTGGTTTTGCGATGACGGGATCATCCTCTTCCTGCCACACCTGCGGCAACTCTCCGGCACGAAAAAAAAGCTCCAGCTCAGGATAAACCTCAGTATAGGCACGCTTACCTATGATCGGGTCCATATGACCATTACCCGGATATATCCGGTAGCCGATTTTCTGCCTGTCGGGGTCCGTCAGTCTGCCGAGGCGTACAGCTGAGCGACGTGCAGCATGGGGATTGAACACCTGGCTCTGCTCTCCATGAATAAACAGTGTCGGCATCTGCCAGCGGCCGGTGATGTTCTCAGCTGTCAGATAATCATTGCGTCCCTCACAGTTCACGACCCGTTCCCTTACCGATAAATAATAAATATGCCGGTAAACACCCGCAGGCGCGACGCCCAACATATCTCTGAATGCCCGGTGGGTTGCCGGCGTCAGGTTACGGTGATTCCACATGCGGCCATACAGCAACGTCATACGGTCGCAAATCACATCTGTCAGCTGATCACCAAAGTGCTCATGCCGGTCGGCAGCAGGCTCGGCCAGGCGACTTGCAAAGAAAGCAATCCGATCCATCAGGCCATGCAGAAAGGTATCAGCCGGTCCCGGCACCGGGTCCAGCATAGTCGTATTCACGATGTTACGAAAGAAACCACCGAACTTTGCCCGTAACCGGTTCGCCGGCGAAGTGATAACCCAGGGATGAATAGCATTGAAGGCAACGCGACCAATTTGCGCAGAGGGTATCCAGCCTTTGAGAATGGCCATTTGTAACGCTGATGCGCCAACACAATGGGCAAAGATATTGACGGGTTGCTGACCTGAAGCCGCAAAAACTTTCTGTACCAGTGGTGGCAGGTCAAACTGCCCTATCTCATCGATACTCCAGCCATCCGGACTGATTTCTGGAAACACAGCA
>JAGRIO010000503.1 GCA_020443225.1 Pseudomonadales bacterium | reverse complement strand
CCTCCGGGGTGGGTGCCGGAACCACACATGAACAAATTGCTGATTTCTGTCTGATACTGCCCCATGCCCAGCATCGGGCGGGCAGAAAAGAGCTGGTCGAGACTCAGCTTGCCATGAAATATGTCTCCACCAGTGAGTCCGAATTTCCGTTCCAGGTCCCATGGGCTGTGAATCTGACGGCCGATCACCGAGTCTGTAAAGCCAGGCGCGAAACGTTCTATACAGGAGATAATGAGATCAGCTGCCATCTCCCGGTGCTGATCCCAGTCGGCGCCCAGATCAGGGTTGAAATGCTGGCAGAAAAGACTGGCAACATGCTGACCCGCGGGTGCCAGGGTGTCGTCGATCAGGCTAGGAATCAGCATTTCCACCACCGGTTGAGCCGACCAGCCTTGTCGGCGGGCATCAGTATAAGCTTTGTCCATATAGTCGAGACTGGGCGCCATGATGATGCCACCTTCCAGGCACATCTCAGGCATCTCAGCACTGAACGCCGGCAGGCGGTTAAGCGCAACGTTCATCCGGAAGGTGCCACTGCCAGAGCGATAGTGCTGCATGTGTTCACGTACACCTTCACTTTGATGGACAGGATCGATCAGCTGGCTGAACAGAACCGATGGTGTCACGTTGGCGACGATGATGGCGGCAGTCAACGTCTGACCGTTTCTTAGCCTGATACTGGTTGCCCGGTGATTCTCGACAACGACCTGCTCAACTTCAGCGTCGGTCATGATCGACACACCCAGCGATTCGGCCTCTCTTGCCATTGCCTGAGTAATAGCACCCATCCCGCCCACGGCATGCCCCCAGGCTCCGGTAACGCCATTAACCTCACCGACCACATGATGTAAAAGCACATAGGCAGAACCTGGCGAGTAAGGACTGGCGAAGTGACCAACCACGGCGTCAAAGCCCATCAGTGCTTTGACCGGTTCCGATTCAAAGTACTCATCCAGCAGATCAGCGGCACTGAGGGAAAAGAGTTTCAGCAGAAAACGTTGCTGACTGGCGCTGAGCCGGCTGAACTGACGACTCAGCCGGAACAGGCTGAACAGATCTGGCAGGCCGCCACCTATGATCTTCGGCGGTGTCTGCAGCATAATCTCCTTGATGACCGGCACCACCCCATCGAGATCAGCGTAGTAACGGGGCAGGGCTTCTGCATCGTGTTGAGAAAACTGTGCCAGACTGGCACAGGTACGGTCCAGTTCCGGATAGCTGACAAAGGCACGTCCATCAGGCAACGGCAGATAATTATTGACCCGTCTGGGCAGAATCCTCAAACCATGACGTTCAAGATTCAGCTCACCAATGATTTTCGGGTGCAGCAGGCTTACGGTATAGCTGGCGACAGAATTGCGAAAGCCAGGATGAAACTCTTCGGTGACCGCTGCACCGCCGACCACTGACCGGCGTTCCAGCACCGTAACGTTTCTGCCTGCCCGTGCCAGGTAGCAGGCGCAGACCAGCCCATTGTGACCACCGCCTATAATGATTACATCTTTCGCCATACCTGGTGTCCGTTTTGACTGCTATAAAGCTGTTAGTGTATCGTAGCGCGCGCTTCCGCGGGGCACTCCTGCCCCCGACTCCACCCGGAAATTACCTATTATGACCGAATCTGCAGAAGAAGAGAGCAGCCGTGCCCCAGACAAGCCGCAGCTGAATATCTGGGAACTGGCCTGGCCAGCGATTCTCACTAATCTGCTGTTCTCGGTTATTGGTCTGGTGAGCATCAAGATTGTCGGCTCCCTGGGCGCTTCTGCGGTGGCGGCTGTAACGACAGGTAATCGAATCTTCTTTGCCCTGCAGGCAATTCTGATGGCGGTCTCCGCTGGTACCACTGCGCTGGTAGCCCGGAACTGGGGTGCCAGGGACTATGACGAAGCAGCGAAAATCACCAGCGTCTCTCTCTGGATCGGTAATATCGTCGCCTTTTGCCTCATGATT
>JAGRIO010000502.1 GCA_020443225.1 Pseudomonadales bacterium | reverse complement strand
CCCCAGCATGCGCAGGTCGATGACGAATAACATGCCCAGAAACACAGTCAGCGTCAGTACATGGGTACTTTCGATCCAGTTGTACATGTAATAGGACTCGTGCAGCGCCGTGCTTGATGCTTGTGCATCCAGCCACTGTGCCAGGCTTAGCAACCATTCATTCAGCATAAGCGCGCCGGGTCCTAGTCCTGTTGTTCTGCTTTTTCGGCCAGTGCTTCCTGCTCCAGCAGGCGAGCGCCACGCAGAATACCGCCCAGTGCGTGGTTAGATTCATGGCAGGCATACTCAAAGATTTTGTCTTCAGTACGCGGCCAGCTGTACTGGCCATGGAATGGTTCCAGCCAGGTGTTGTCATCTTCAACAGTGAAACTGTACAACAGGCTGCCATCTTCCTGAAGGGTGAACTTCTCGACCACATGCAGGTTTTCAGAGGCACCACGGAATGTGGCGCTGGGGTGGAAGTTGGTGGTATCAACCACCAGGGTGTCGCCTTCCCACCAGCCGATAGAATCGCCCAGCCAGCGTTTGATGTCTGCAGGCAGGTGTTCAGAGTTCATGCGGATAATGCGCGCATCATGCACCATTTCCACGTGAATCATAATGTAGTCGTCAGTCTGCACAATGCGTTTCAGGTTGTTATACAGCACCGGTAACATGGGTGGCCCGGCGGTTGAGCCAAAACCCAGCAGGCAGCGTTCGGCCACGGCACGAATTTCCATGTCGTCATAGGGGCCGGAACCATCGCCTTCATGAACCCACCAGGCCTTGCCTTCATTGCCACGCCTGAATGCACGATAGAGCTTGGCAAGGCGCTTGCCTGCTTCAGGTGTCATTTCTGGCAGGCGGCCATTCTCCGGCTGATCAAGTATTGAAGTGCGGAACTTGCCGTTCACCGTGTTGATGCTGTCGCCATTGTCGATCCAGAACGTGTTATAGCCGCCGACATTACCGGCCGCGCCAGTAGAACCGTCACCACCTTCAGGTGGCGCTTCCCGGTCCGGGTCGCTTGCCTGACTGCGTGCCAGTTTGCCCTGGGCGTCCTTTTCTTCAATGGCTTTGGCTTCTTCCGGTGTCAGCCACAGCTTGTTGCCGTAAATCGCAGGGCGTTGCAGTGGGGTCAGGGTGGCCGTGTCATAGGTGCCCGAAAGGTCGGGTACGGCCAGTGCTGTTGTACCGGCACCGAATGCTGCAGTAATTAACGCCATCGAGCTGACAATATGCTTAAGTTTCACGATAGTCTCTCCCGGTTGGCTGCGATTATGGTCTTTCCAGCGGGTGCCTGCGCCACTCGCCGTACATCAGTTCTTCCACAAATTCCACGCACTTGAATTCCAGCATTACGAAGTTGTCTTCAAGCCGGCGGTAGATGGGCATGTCGATGGTGAAGGGTGATTCCAGTACCACCGGGTCTTCAATGGTGGCGCTATAGCGAATGACATTGGCTGACTCCATCGTATAGCGTTCGGTGACGGTCATGAATTCAGAATGATGGGTGCCGGTTCGGTCGAGCCAGGAACGGTCATTCAGGCCAGTGACTTTCACCACCAGGGTGTCACCTTCCCAGACGCCATGAGACCAGCCCATCCACGCATCAACCGGGGCTTCGCCCGGGTCTTGCAGAAATATTTCACGGTCTGCCCCGGCATACTGATAGCTGATAAAGAAGCTTTGCGGGTTCTGGAATATCTGAAACGGATAAGGCATGTAGGTGGCCCGTGGTACCCCAGGCAGGTAACACTTAACTTCCGGCGACTGATTGACCCAGTCTTTCTGCAGGGCTTCGCGCTTGGCCTGCGCTTCCGGCTTATAGGGGATTTTGCCGCCACCACGGATAACGCCCATGGTGGGGGGCACGGCAATCACAGCGCCCAGCTTCATGACGTCGACGGCTGCCAGTGGTCCGTGGGGCCCTTCACGCAACATCGGCGCATGGCGTGCCACAGTTCTTTCC
>JAGRIO010000501.1 GCA_020443225.1 Pseudomonadales bacterium | reverse complement strand
ATGCACTGGGGCTGCGCCGGGAGAACGCATCCCGCATACTTAACCTCGACAGCCGTCAGCTCAGCGCTGTCGTCAGAGCTACCGGTGGCCGCTATCGCCCGATACTGCATAAGGACCACATTCCGGAGCATCCCTTTGGTAAGCGCATCAATGCTCCGCAGGGTATTGTGCCGGTGATGGTAGGTTTCACCAAGGATGAGATGACGTTATACAACGTTGGGTTCGACTGGTGGCGTCAGATGGATCAGGCTGAGCTGGCCCGCCGCGCCGAGGATCTTTATCCAGGTAAATCTGCCAAGCTGCTGAATGCATTACAGAAAGCCTGGCCGGACTACGCACCACGACATCTTTATACAGCCCTGTTGTCAACCCGGCAGTATCTCGGTGCCACAACGCTGGCAGAACGAAAAGCGCAGCAAAACTCCGGCGATGTCTACCTGTATAGTTTTAACTGGGATGCACCTGTAGAAAACGGCATTCTGAAATCTCCCCATGCCATTGAACTACCTTTCGTCTTTGACAACGTAGAGAAAGGCCCGCTGCTCCTGGGACGGGATAAGAAAACCATCAAGCTCGGTAATACAATGGCAAAAGTATGGACCAGCTTCGCCAGAACAGGCAATCCGAATACCCGCGGCATACCATCCTGGGCACCCTATAACACAGATACCAGAATGACGATGACCTTTGACGAGCGCAGCAAAGTGATATCTAACTATCTAGGTGAGGTGCGACCGCTGTTAAGATAGCGGCCGCACCCGACATTAGTTGCCGACCCAAAAGGTAGCACCCCTATACTTTAAATCACATAAAGTCGATTTCAAGACTACCTGCGCCCCGCAATTTTTTTAGGCTGCTGGTCACTCATAAGCTGCCTGCAGACGGTTAAATCCTCACCTGGTAACTGTCTGCAAGTAGCCCGATTTACCAGATGACTGAACAATAGTTGCTCATCTCAGGAACGAATACATGACTGACCTGACTTTACTGCCTGCCACGCAACTTGTTCAGCTACTCAGCACAGGTGGCTGTAGCGCCAGCGAACTGCTGGAACAATACATCGACAAGATTGAATCCCTGGACGCTGTGACTAACGCGGTAGTTCAGCGGAATTTTGAGGCCGCCCGCCTGCGCGCCCGGGAATTTGATCAGAACACCCATAACCGCACCAATTGTGTGCTTCAGGGTCTGCCGATAACTATGAAAGAGTCCTTTAATATCAGCGGACTCCGGACAACCTGGGGCATGAGTCAGTGGAAAGATTACACGCCACACTCTGATGCCCTGGTTACACAGGCACTAAAGTCAGCAGGCGCAAATATTCTCGGTAAAACCAATGCGCCAGCCATGCTCGGCGATTATCAGACTTATAATGACGTTTATGGCCAGACCAACAATCCCTGGAACCCGGCGCTAACACCCGGTGGCTCTTCCGGTGGTTCTGCTGTGGCTATTGCATGCGGCTACAGCGCTCTGGAGTTCGGCAGTGACCTGGGCGGTTCCCTGCGCAATCCGGCCCACTACTGCGGTGTCTTTTCTCACAAGCCAACCTGGGGAATTGTACCGATGCATGGACATCAGCCGCCTTACACAGAACCCGAGCGCAATATTGATCTGGCTGTCGCTGGCCCGCTGGCCCGAAGTGCTGCCGACCTGCAGCTGGCATTGAACATCATTGCCAGGCCCACGCCCGACATGGTCCCGGGCTGGCACCTGAAGCTGCCGGAGATATCCGTCACATCATTCAGGGATTTGCGGGTGGCGTTCTGGCACAGCAGCCATATGGCACCAGTGAGCGAAGACATCAGCGCCAAATCAGCTGAACTGGCAAGTGTCATGTCACGACTTGGAGCAACCGTTAGCGATTCTGCCTTCCCGGATTTTGATCTGGAACATCATCGTATCACCTATCTCAGGGCTGTTGCAGCGCTAACGGCTACTGGTACAGATCAGCAAGGTTAT
>JAGRIO010000500.1 GCA_020443225.1 Pseudomonadales bacterium | reverse complement strand
AAGTGAAAGGCTGGATGAACCACTGTCAGCTGCAGAAATTGAAGACTATTACCTTAAAAATCGCTATGGCAAAGGCGAGGCCGCCTATCGATTACTCCTGACACGTACAGATAAAGAAACGCTCAACAAATTGATCGATGGGAAAGAAGTCGATGAAGATGACTCGTATCGAATCATAGAGAATTTCAATTTCTTCACAGAACAAATTGCCGGCGCAAATTTAACCCACGTATGGAAAGGCATTAAGAAGTTAATGATCGTTGATGTTCGTCTACAGCAGGGAATTGATAACCCTCAGATGATCTTCGAAAGCATGAACTCGACGGGAAAAGCGTTAACTCAAGCTGACCTTATCCGGAACTACGTGCTTATGGGGCTGGAACACGAACTACAAACCCGCCTCTACACCGACTACTGGCGACCAATGGAAGTAGCATTTGGTGCTGAGAACTACATAAACCAGTTTGATGAATTCATGCGGTACTACCTCGTCATACACACAGGTAACACCCGGATTCGCAAGAGTGATGTTTATGACGAGTTCAAGAGTTATGCCATAAAAATCGAAGTCGAAGCGTTACTGGTATCACTGAAAAAGTTCGCTGACTTCTATTGCAGAATTGCCTTAGGTACAGAAAAAGATAAGGACCTGAGTGAAGCGTTCCACGACATTCGGGAATTACGTGCAGACGTTTGCTACCCACTTCTCATGGTGCTGTATCAAGACTACTCAGATGACCTGATAACGAAAGATGAGTTTCTGTTTGTCACTCGTATGGTAGAAAGTTATGTCTTCCGGCGTGTTGTTTGCGACATTCCCACAAACTCTCTGCGTCAAACCTTCGCGTCGTTTATACGGCAGATCGATAAAACCAATTATGTTGAGAGCGTAAAGGCCAGATTTCTCTTGCTACCTTCGTATCGACGATTTCCAGGAAACGAAGAGTTCATCCGACAGATCCAGGTACGCAACCTCTACAAATTCAATCGAAGATCATACTGGCTACGACGTTTCGAGAACTACGGGAGAAAAGAACGGGTACCTGTTCAGGACTACACAATCGAACACATTATGCCTCAGAACGAACATTTGAACTCGGCATGGACGGAAGACTTAGGTGCAGATTGGGAACGCATCCAGGAACAATATTTACACACACTCGGTAATCTCACGCTGACCGGCTACAACTCCGAATATAGCGACAGACCATTCAGTGAGAAACGCGACATGGAAGGAGGCTTCAAAGACAGCCCACTTAAGCTAAATCAAGGTCTTGGAGCCTGCAAGGTTTGGAATGAAACAGCAATCAATGAACGCGCCAAGCGTCTTGCTACAATCGCCTCAGATATCTGGTCCGCTCCCGAGTTAGCGCCAGAGCGTCTTGAAATCTACAAACCGGCCACTAATGTTGGGTCAAATTACAAAATCACGGATCACCCACACCTTCAAGGTGGCATAACCAGAGCTCTGTTCGACAAGTTCCGAACTAAAGTCATGGACCTGGACGAATGTGTGACAGAGGAATTTCTGAAACTATATGTGGCCTATAAAGCAGAAACGAATTTCGTTGACGTGATACCAAAGGCAAAAAGTCTTCAACTGAGCCTGAATCTTAAATTTCCAGAGATAGATGATCCAAAGGGTGTCTGTAAAGACACTACAAATTTAGGACGATGGGGAAACGGCAATGTTGAAGTCATTCTGGAGAGTGAGGATCAGCTTAACTACGTCCTCGGTTTGGTTAGGCAGTCGTTGGAAAAGCAAATGGGAAATGAGGAGTAGTCAACTATAAGTCTACCTCAGCGTCACCACTACCCCAGTAGCTAGTTTTCCAATCGTTGTAAGCAGCGGAGGCATCGTCTCTGAGTTCAGCCAACAAAAGATCGGTTGCACGTTCACGTAATTGGATCAGATTCGGTGAAGAAATTTTCCCCGATGTTAGACTTAGAAAATCCATTTCCCTCACGTG
>JAGRIO010000499.1 GCA_020443225.1 Pseudomonadales bacterium | reverse complement strand
TGTATCTGTACTGCTGCTAAGACTGCCGTTGTAGGCGGCCTGTCTAAATTCCTACACCGTATTCTGACGTGCCGGTTTTATTGTAAAACCCGGCTGTAGCGAAAAATTTAAGTAAAGAATCCAAGACTATGAATGCTGAAAACAATTCTGCGAGTATAATGAACTCAGAAGTCGCGGCACCTAAGAAGATGCCGTTTCATAAATACAAACCTTTCCAGCCGGTCGCGCTGAAAGACCGGACCTGGCCAGACCAGGTGATTAGCAAAGCGCCACGCTGGTGCAGTGTTGATTTGCGCGATGGCAATCAGGCGCTGATTGAACCCATGTCGCCGGACGAAAAGCTCAAGATGTACAAGCTGTTACTGGAAATCGGCTTTACAGAAATTGAAGTGGGTTTCCCTGCAGCCTCTCAGACCGACTTCGACTTTGTTCGACTGATCATTGAGGAAAACCTCATCCCCGACGGCGTTACCATTCAGGTGCTTTGTCAGGCACGGGAAGAGTTGATTGCCCGTACCTGTGAGGCTGTAGCCGGTGCGAAGCAGGTGATCTTCCACCTTTATAACTCCACCAGCACGCTGCAGCGCCGGGTTGTCTTCAACATGAGCCGCGAAGAGGTGATCAGGCTGGCTACAGATGCCACGGAAATGGTGAAGACCCACACCCGCGGGCTGGTGGCAGCCGGAACCGATTTAACCCTTGAGTATTCACCGGAAAGCTATACCGCAACTGAACTCGACTTTGCGGTTGAGATCTGTGATGCCGTAATGAAGGTCTGGCAACCGACCGTCGAGCACAAGATGATTCTCAATCTGCCTTCAACGGTGGAAATGGCGACCCCAAACATCTATGCCGATCAGGTTGAGTGGTTTATCCGCAACTTGCCCGAGCGGGAAAAGGCGGTCATCAGCCTCCATACTCATAATGACCGTGGCACTGGTGTCGCGGCTTCTGAACTGGGTCTGATGGCGGGCGCAGACCGCATCGAAGGCACACTGTTTGGTAACGGTGAGCGAACGGGCAATCTCGATATCATTACTATGGCCATGAACATGTTCTCGCAGGGCATTGATCCGGGTTTGTATCTCAGCGACATGCCAAAGATTGTCGCGGTTTCCGAAGAATGCACCAAGATACCCATCCATATTCGTCAGCCCTATGCGGGTGAACTGGTATTTACAGCGTTCAGTGGTTCCCATCAGGATGCCATCCGAAAGGGCATGAATCATGTGCAGTCCGGTAGCGACGGTCAGTGGGAGGTACCCTATCTGCCTATCGATCCGGCGGACGTTGGTGGCTCATACCGGGAAACCGTGCGGGTTAACAGTCAGTCTGGCAAGGGTGGTGTGGCGTTCATTCTGGAAAGCTATTTCGGCGTTTCCCTGCCTCGCCCCATGCTGGTTGAATTCAGCCCGGTAATTCAGAAAGCGTCAGAAGCCGATGGTGGTGAGCTGAAGCCCGACGTCATCTGGGATACTTTTCTCAAAGAATTCATTGAAGTTGAAGGTCCCTACAGGCTTCTCAGCTACAAAGTGAACTCAGAAGACGGGCGCGAGAAGTGTGCGGCCACCATTAAGGTCGGGGATAACGAGATCGAGGTGCAGGGCGAGGGTAATGGCCCCATCGATGCGTTTATTGCTGCTATGGTCGAGACACTCAACGAGCCGTTGAATGTCGTTGATTATCAGGAATATGCGCTGAACGAAGGCAGCGAGGCACAGGCAATCTGTATTATCGCTCTGACCGATGATAAAGGTGACCGCTTTTATGGCGTCGGGCTGAGTGAGAATACAACTACGGCAGCATTCGCATCGATCATCGCTGCGATCAATCGCAAGTGGCGCTGAGCTGAAGCAGCGTCATGACATCTGAAGGTCTGCTGCAAGAGAACATCTGAACAGAAGCCACCACTGTGAAAACAGCGGTGGCTTTTTTGTTAAAGCAGGGCCTTCACAGCGCGATCTGTATCAGTGC